>JAZRSI010000024.1:0-16281 GCA_045651445.1 Candidatus Enterousia sp.
AATCTACTGTTGGATAGCCAATCAAAACACCTGTTTGTTGTGCTATCTTCAAACCCTTTTCAACACCTGGGATGTATTCTTTTGGAATCGCCCCACCAACAATCTTGTTTTCGAATTCATAACCCTGCCCTGGTTCCAAAGGTTCAAATTCAATCTTAACCTGGGCATACTGACCAGAACCACCAGACTGTTTTTTATGTGTATATTCTTCTGTGATTGGTTTACGGAATGTTTCACGATATGCAATACGTGGTTCGCCAACATTAACGTCAACCTTGAATTCACGCAGCAAACGATCAACCAAAATTTCCAAATGCAATTCACCAACACCAGACAAAATTGTTTGACCAGATTCTTCGTCAACAGATACGCGGAACGAAGGATCTTCTTTTGCCAATGCCTGTAAACCCAAAGACATTTTTTCAATGTCAGCCTTGGTTTTTGGTTCAACAGCAATACTCATAACTGGTTCTGGAACATGAATTGATTCCAACAAGATCGGATTAGATTCATCACACAATGTATCACCAGTAATTGTTTCTTTCATACCAACCAATGTGATAATGTCCCCAGCCGATGCTTCTTTGATTTCTTCACGATTATTAGAATGCATCAACAACATACGGCCAACACGTTCACGTTTATCACGATTAGAATTATAGATATAAGAACCAGAAACCAATTTACCAGAATAAATACGGATAAACATCAAGTTTCCAACGAATGGGTCATTCGCAACCTTGAACGCCAATGCACTGAAAGGTTCCTTGGCATCAGGTTTACGTTCATCAACTGTTTCGCCATCCATTTTTGTACCCTTAATCGCAGGAATATCCAATGGGCTTGGCAAATAATCAACAACCGCATCCAACAATGGCTGAACACCCTTGTTTTTGAACGCAGTACCGCACAATACCGGGTTAAAGTTTTGATTAATTGTACCCTTGCGGATTAATTTTTTAATGGTTGCCGTATCTGGAACATTCCCTTCCATATACGCTTCCATAATTTCGTCGTCCAAAGTAACAACTTCTTCGATTAATTTTTCGTGTAATTCCTGGGCTTTTTCCTTCAATTCATCTGGAATTTCAATGATATGTGGATCCTTACCCATATCATCTTCCCAAACAATTCCTTTCATTTCAATAACGTCAACGACGCCACGAAAATCAGATTCAGCACCAATTGGGAAATTCAAAACCAATGGATTTGCACCCAAACGTTCACGAATCATATCAACACAGCGGAAGAAGTTTCCACCAATACGATCCATCTTGTTAACAAAGCAAATACGTGGAACCGCATAACGGTCTGCCTGACGCCATACAGTTTCTGTCTGTGGTTGTACACCAGATACAGATTCAAATACCGCGACCGCGCCGTCCAATACACGTAATGAACGTTCTACTTCCATTGTAAAGTCAACGTGCCCTGGGGTATCAATCAAGTTAATACGATGATCACGCCAGAAACATGTTGTCGCAGCGGACGTAATTGTAATACCACGTTCCTGTTCCTGTTCCATCCAGTCCATAGTTGCGCCACCATCGTGCACTTCACCAATTTTATAAGTTTTACCGGTATAGAACAAGATACGTTCTGATGTTGTTGTTTTACCCGCGTCAATATGGGCCATAATCCCAATATTGCGGTACATATGTAAAGGTGCGGTTTTTCCGACTGACATAGTGTCTTTCCTTTGCTTTTGTATTTATTACCAGCGGAAGTGAGCAAACGCCTTGTTCGCTTCTGCCATTTTATGTGTGTCAATTTTCTTCTTAAATGCGCCACCTTGGCCATTCAATGCATCACGCAATTCGCCAAACAATCTATCTGTCATTGTACGTTCACCACGTTTACGTGCGAACATAACTGCCCAACGAATAGCCATTGTCTGCTGACGCGCAGGACGAACTTCACAAGGAACCTGATATGTTGCACCACCAACACGACGACCTTTTACTTCAACAGAAGGCTTCAACGCATCAATTGCTTCCAATGTAGCAGCCAACTCATCACCATCTTTGGCAACTGATTTTAATTTGCTCATTGCACCATATACAATATTTTCAGCAACTTCCTTCTTGCCGTCCCACATAACATTATTAATTAATTTTGCAACAACCAGATTATTATACTTGGAATCTGGCAAAATTTCGCGTTTTGTTGCAGCTTTACGTCTTGACATTTTCTTTTTCCTTTTTTCACTTCACCTGTATTAAACAGATTACTCACGCATATTACATGCGTGTGGTTAACTTATTATTTCTTTGTCTTAGCCCCATACAAAGAACGACCCTGTTTTCTTGCATCAACACCCTTGGTATCTAATACACCACGGATAATATGATACTTTACCCCAGGCAAGTCCTTTACACGACCGCCACGAATCATAACAACGCTGTGTTCCTGCAAGTTATGACCTTCGCCAGGAATATAAGCAGTTACTTCGCGACCATTGGCCAGTTTTACACGGGCAACCTTACGCTGCGCCGAGTTAGGTTTTTTCGGTGTTGTCGTATAAACACGTGTACAAACACCACGTTTCTGTGGGTTTTCCATCATGTCAGGCGCTGTACTTTTTACAACGACTTTTTTACGAGGTTTCCGAATCAGTTGGTTTACTGTTGGCATTCAAAATCTCTTTGTTTTATTCTACCTATTTTTAGTCTGCACAAAACCCGCTTATCAGCCTTATTTCAACGACTTAATGCCGGATTATAATTCTGAAAACATCAGCGGTTTCATGTGTTCATTGCTTTCCTTTTTTACACAGAAAGCGAATATACTATAACCACCGCACCCCCAATTGTCAAGAAAAATCTAGGAAAAAAACATAAGAATTTCGCTTGATTTTCGCGAAAAATCAGGGTTTTTACACACATGTCGCAAAATGACAAAAAACACATTAGTACAGGCACAAAAAACCGCCCAAAGGCGGTTAATTTTTATTAAAAATCGATTCCAAAAACTATTCCCATTTCTGCGGGCGAATGTTCAAAACTATGAATTAAATCTTTGGCCACATAAAATCCGATATATTTTGTGGCATCAAGGTTATAGTTTACCCCACCCCCAAGGCGCAAACGTTCGCCATTATAATAATCATCAAACAAATCAAAATCGAACATCAAATCCGCAACCCAATTCCAATTATCATTTACAATATACTGACCTTGGATTCCGACGGTCATTGCCCAGGCATCACTATTTTTATAATCGACATCATCATTCAGATAATCGACCTCTACCACGCCGGCAAGTGTCCAATTTTCTGTTACGCGCCCCATTTGTGCGCCAATCGTCCAATTATAAGCAATTGTTTCAAGATGCTGACGCGTATCATAGACCTGCATACCGCGCCCATAAATTTCGGCCTGATATTCCCCATCATCAACCAACGTCCAATCCAAGCCCACCTGTAAATGATTCCAAGACCACTTTCCAAATTCCGGATTATCCGAAGAATCATATGACCCCGCCGTCTGAATCATCGCAACTAACTTGTCCGTGATACCATAACCAAATTCATCCGCCATAACAAATCTATCAAATTTAGAATTCACCTCTATCGGGGTAAAAAGGTTATAAAACCGCCCCTTTGCCGGACTATATAACGGATTTCCATTAATTACATTGGCGGCATTAGCAGCCCCCGTTACAGAAATCAACGCAGTTATAACAAAAATTTTTTTCATAAAAACTCCCTATATCCTTATTGGATATGATAAAGGATATGAAAATAAAGATAAACAGGAACGAATTCAGAGATAATTTATAAGAAAAGAATAATATACCGTAGTGTACAGAAGTTACATGAATTGCCGGCACTCAACCCCACGATTAGCGAAAAAAATAAAAGATAATGGCGTAGATACAAGTGGTGCCGGCAACGTAGTGTACAAACGCTACATGAGTTGCCGACACCCAACCCCACGATTAGCGAAAAAAATAAAAGATAATGGCGTAGATACAAGTGGTGCCGGCAACGTAGTGTACAAACGCTACATGAGTTGCCGGCACCGCTTGTAGATATGCCATTAGATTTTATTTTTGGTTTTTGATTTTGCGCCAATTGGCATGATTTTTTTGATGGGTTTCATAATCACGTGAAAACAAATGCCCCCCCTGCCCATCTGCAACAAAATACAAGAAACTTGTATCTGCAGGCTTTAATACCGCCCCAATTGCAGCCTGACCCACGTTTGCGATTGGCGCCGGTGGCAAACCCTTGTTTCGATATGTATTATAGGGACTTTCCATTTTCAAATGCCCACGCAATAGTGGCGCCCCCCGCATATCGCCCAACCCATCTGTCAGCGCATATACAACCGTTGGATCGGCTTGTAAGCGCATTCCCTTGTTTAATCGGTTAAGATAAACACTTGCCACAATTGGCATTTCACGAATTTGTGGTGTTTCCTTCTGAACAATGGATGCTAAAATAATAACTTCGTTCCAATTTTTTAATGGTTTTGGCAATCGTCTAACGCTACGTTTTAGCGACGCTTCTACCTTTTGCATTTTTTTACGCGCCAAGTCCAACACAGCCAACCTTGAAGTCCCACGCGCCACGGTATAAGTATCTGGAAAAACCTGACCATCTTTCAAATTGCACACCGGCGCACTTTTATTTGATTCGCACTCAACTGCCCCCGTTAATGCAGACGATTGCAATAATAAATTCTTAATCTGCTTGATAGTCAAACCTTCGGGAATAACAATTGTTGTTGACGCAACGCGTCCATCGGTGAACATATCCGCGATACGCCACGCACTAGCGCCACGAGGAATGTCATATTGACCGCGTTGAATTTTGCCACCTTGCAAGCGTACCGCCACCTTGAACATCTGAACAGAATCTATCAATTTCTGTTCCAACAACCGATTCGCCACCCCAGACACAGTATCGCCACGCGATATATCAAACACAGAATCTTTCTTGACAGATGTATGAACACCAAACATAAACACAGCCAAACACACAACAACCGCAACTGGTGCGACAAGAATCCTAACAACCCCAAATGATGGAAAAAATTTCTTATACTTTGGCATAACCAGCAAATTATGACAGATTTTAAATCATTTGCAAATCATAGATAAAAACTTAATCGCGCGAATAATGCGACATGGGAACAATCGCTTTGTTTTGTTTCGAATTATTAATTTTTGATTTTAATTTTATTAGCGCAAAAAACTCTTGAATAGCATCGCATTGCACACGAATTTTATCCAAATTTCTGCCCGTTCTAAGTTCCATAACACATAAACGCAACAATTTGACAATATGATAAATTCCCACATCATACCCCCAGCGCAAATTTGGATTTTTTACACGCGGCAGCTTATCTACCCTGGCCCACATTTCTTTAACCCCATCAAAAAACGTGTACATTGTATAAAACAATGATTTATAGCCCGCCATATCAAAATCGATTATCGAAACACGTTTATTTTCCAAATCAACCACGATATTTCCACCATGCAAATCATTATGCCCAAATACAAAAGTCTTGTTTTCTGGCAAATCACGCAAATAAGCAAAAACATCCAATATTAATTTTTTATCTTTTTCCGACAAGAAATCTTCGCCATGTGAATTTAACAACACGGATAATTCATCAATATTTTTAATTGGAATATCACCCAACGCAGGATTTTCATTATCATATTTTACAGGATATAATTCAGACATATCATTTATAAATTCCGCAACTGCGTTTATAAGCCAATCTCGATTTTCATCAATCTCTTCCTTTGACATGTCCCGCAGCAATTTACCAGCCGCAAAATTTTCATAGACTTTGTCATGACTTATAAACGTTTTTGGCACATCGTACGCAGGATTCTTCTTGGCCCGAATTTCATCTGCAATCTGCTTTGCGTGTTGCATTTTTCCCCGCCATTTAACGACCAGATTTGCAAATACACCCCTTGGGTTTGGCTTTTTTACAACGATATCACCGTTCGAGGTCCCGCGCCACCACACAGCGGTCGCATACCCCGACGGCAGATTTTCATTATCTACATTTTTTGTCAGGGTCATCGAAAAATCTTTTCCATCAACCTTCATTTTTCTCTTCCTTGCCCAAACCAATTGTATTTTTAATTGGATCAACTATGGATTCCTTGGCGCTGTCAAGTGTACGAATTAATGCGCGACGAATTTTTCCACTAATTGTCATTGGCAGACTATCCACAAATTCAATTACACGCGGACATTTATAATGCGCGGTATTTGTTTTAACATGGTCTTGCAAAATACGAACTAAAACGTCCGTCTGCTGAAAATATTTATTCAAAACAATTGTTGCCTTGACCGCCTGCCCCCGCGCAGAATCTGGAATCCCCGTAACTGCGACTTCACGAACGGCGGGATGTTCTAATAGAACAGATTCCACCTCAAACGGGCTAACACGATAACCACTTGTTTTAATTAAATCGTCATTACGTCCAACAAACCAGAAATACCCATCCACATCACGATACGCGATATCACCCGTATGATAATATCCATCACGATAAACTGCCGCGGTCTGCTTTTCATTTTTATGATACCCTTGGAATAATCCCGCAGGTCGCCCATCCTTCAAAGAAACACAAATTTCACCCACAGTATCCGAATCGGTTATTTCATGTCCGCGTTCATCTATCAAGACTATTTTCCAACCTGCGGCCGGCATTCCCATTGAACCGGGCTTTGGTTCAATCCATTGATTATTGAATAATAAAACCGATGTTTCAGTCTGTCCAAAACCTTCGCGCAATTTAACGCCCGTATTGGCCAAGAATCGTTCATAAACATCTGGATTTAATGCTTCACCTGCAACCTCTGCCTTTTTCAGACAAGACAAATCATACCTGGACATATCAGCATGCAAAATCATTTTATATGCCGTCGGCGGCGCACAGAAGGACGTTATGTGATTTTCACTAATTGCGCTTAACAAATCACGTGCAGTAAAGACACGCGAAAAATCAAAAACAAATACAGTTGCCCCCGCCAACCATTGGCCATACATCTTGCCCCATGAACATTTAGCCCACCCAGATTCAGACAACGTAAAATGAATATCACCATCTGTTAATTGCTGCCAAAAAACAGCGGTGTTCATATGTCCCAACGGATACGCAAAATTATGAGCAACCATTTTCGGCATATCTGTTGTTCCGCTGGTGAAATAAACAACCATCGTATCATCGTTTTTATTTGGCACACGTTCAAACGCCTTGGGATAAATTTCACATGCGGCACTAATTTCCATACAATCAATTAATTGAATTCCATCCGTATCACCAATTGCGGTCTTTATTTCATTAACAACCACCCCATCATCAAACGCGATTATAGTATGCACGTCCGCCGTATTAATACGGAATCTTATATCTTCTGCCTTTAATTGATTAGTTGATGGAATTGGAATAATTCCCACACGGTGCATTGCCATCATCAAAACCCAATATTCCCATCTGCGCCGCATAAACAACAGCACCGTATCCCCCTTGCCCAAACCACGCGCGACCAAGAAATTAGCCACGGCATTTGACATCTCTGATAACATCTTGAACGTAATTTCTTTTCTTTCGCCATTATCATTAACCCACAACACGGCAAGTTTATCTGGCGTTTCCCGCGCGATTTCATCAATAACATCATACGCAAAATTAAAATCATCAGGGATAATTGGTGTTGCATTTTGAACATAATCATCATAACTATCAAAATTTTCCTTCCCCAGGAAACGTTTTGCAAACATCTTTTTTCCTTTTTTCTGACTAAATAAATATGGACCACGAAATTCAAAAATACAAGCCCCGAATAAGAAAAAATTTATTTACAAGACAAAATTCATATGCAAAACTGCGAACATACAAAAGGATAAAAAATGTCATTTACACAAGAAAAGAAATTAAATGTACCACAAAAACCACAGCGACCAGAAACAGTCTTAACATGTGATGGATGCGAAAAGAATTGCACACTTTCCGCCCGCCAATGTGTGGTTGGCGAAATCACATACAGATATATTCCAAAAATCGGCGACACTGACATTTTTAGTTACATTGATGAAAGCGGGAACCTGCAACATTCTTTCAGTCCCAAGGTTCAATTTAAATCCGAAGAACTGGCAATTGAACGTGCACAGATAATATCTAAATTATGCGACAATTACAAAGGAAAAACAAAATAAAGGTATCCACCATGCCATTTACCCAAGAAAAATGGCAAAAAAATATTTGGTGTGAACAATAAAATATTATCTATTACATATGAAGCCGCCATTAAAAACGCCCACAGAATTGCAAAATTATGCGACAAATATCATGGCAGATAAATAAATTGCAATTTATGTAAAAACATTGCATAATTTGCACACATTTTTTTCGGAGTATAGCTCAGCCTGGTAGAGCGCTACGTTCGGGACGTAGAAGTCGCAGGTTCAAATCCTGTTACTCCGACCAGAATAAGAAATATAATATGACAAAAATATTTATATCAGGTGGTTCCGGTAGCGGTAAAAGTACATACGCAAAAAAATTATCTAAACAATTAGACATCCCATATTTCGATTTAGATGATATCTACTGGATAACATATTCCAACAAACGCCCAAAGCAAGAACGTATTAAATTACTGAATCAAATATTACAAAATAATACCGACTGGATTATTGATGGGGTTTATTTCCAAGACTGGATAATCCCGATAATTGAACAATCTGATAAAATCATTATTGTAAATACCCCAAAATACAAACGACAATATCGCATCATAAAAAGATTCCTATCAAGAATATTTTTTCAAAAAAAGAAAAACGAACATCAAGAAACATTTAAAACTCTTTTCAAATTACTTCTCTGGTCAAATGATTACGAAACAAAATACCTACCTGAACTTATAAAAAAAATAAAACAAACAAATAAAACATACACAACTATCAAATAATCAACAAACAAATAAAAACACCCGCCAATTGGCGGGTTTATACATAGATAAATTATTTATTTAACTTTTTTAAGTACTACACTGGCATTAGTTCCGCCAAATCCAAACGAATTACTTAATGCCACTTCAACCTTGCGTTCTTTGGCCTTGTGTGGAACAAGATCAAAATCACCAACCGCATCTTCTGGGTCATCCAAGTTAATTGTTGGCGGCACAATACCATCACGAATCGCCAGCGCACAGAATATAGCCTCTACCGCACCAGCCGCACCCAACAAATGCCCTGTCATTGATTTTGTTGACGACATCGACACAGGTAAATCACCAAACATCCCCTTTACCGCAGCCAATTCACCAACATCCCCCAAACCCGTTGATGTACCATGCGCATTAATATAATCAACATCTGACACAGTCAAACCCGCATCCTTTAACGCCGCCGCCATTGCACGCGCACCACCTTCGCCATTTGGCGCAGGCGCCGTTATATGATACGCATCGCCGGACAAACCGTATCCTGCAACCTCGGCATAAATTTTTGCACCACGCGCAACCGCATGTTCATATTCTTCCAAGACCAAAACACCAGCGCCTTCGCCCATAATGAAACCATCACGATTTTTATCCCATGGGCGCGATGCCTTTTCTGGTTCATCATTACGTGTACTTAACGCGCGCATTGCCGAAAAACCCGCCAATCCAATACGCCCAACGGCGCCTTCGGTACCACCACAGACCATAACATCTGCATCACCGTGTTGAATCAAACGTGCCGCTTCGCCAATTGAATGGGCACCTGTGGCACACGCCGTTACAATTGAAATATTTGGTCCCTTGAATCCGTATTTAATCGACACATAACCGGCAGCCATATTAATAATCCCTTTTGGGATAAAAAACGGGCTGACACGACGTGGACCACCGTCATGTAATTCTACACAATTTTCATAGATAGTATTTAAACCGCCAATGCCACTACCAATAGAAACCCCTACGCGTTCCAAATCCCCATTATAAGCATCCAAGCCTGCGTCTTTTATTGCTTCGTCTGCGGCAACCATTCCATAAATAATACATTTATCCATCTTGCGTTGTTCACGCGCATCAACAACTGCATCAGGGTTAAACATCCCTGCTTCTGTTCCACGCTGTGGCACACCTGCAATTTGCGAAGCCAAATCAGAAACATCAAAATCTTCGATTTTACGAACACCAGATTTACCAGCCAGAATATTTTTCCACGCGAAATCAACACCTGTTCCAACTGGTGAAACAATTCCCATACCGGTAATAACAACTTTTTTCATAACTTATATTCCTTATATTATGTTTAATACAACTAACATACATCTATATAATAAACATTTCGGGGAAAAAATACAGTAAAAAAAAGCACCAGCGCAAATGCGCTGGCACCAGTAACTTATACAACAAATACAAAAATTAATTTTTCTTGTGTTCGTCGATATATTTAACTGCATCACCAACTTTTTCCAATTTTGCAGCCGCATCATCTGGAATAGTGATATCAAATTCTTTTTCAACTTCCATAACGAATTCTACAACGTCCAAGCTATCTGCGCCCAAGTCGTTAACGAACGCTGCTGATTCTGTAACTTTTTCTTCTGGCACACCCAGTTTTTCAGCTACGATTTTTTTTACTTTTTCAAAAGTTGTCATTTTCTTTCCTTTGTTTTTGTTAAATTGTTTGGTCCATACCATGACCGTCGTTGCCTATAAACTATCACTTTCTAAGACAAGTGTCAAGAAATTATAACAAACGATAACAAAAGGTCCTATTAATCATCCGACAAAACATCATCTAATAAACGATTGATATTTTCCCTAAAATCTTCCCTATCAGACGCCCAAACAACACGTCGCATTAAAAATTTATTTACATCATCCATTGTTAAATTTGGGATTCCTGCTCTATCCACCACCCGCTTCCACGCAGTACGTGGATCAATTAAATGCATTCCACCATGTCCCGCAAACACCCATTGACCATCCTGGGGCAAATCCTGTAATAGCACAATTGCCCTATCCGACAAAGGCCGTCCATTCCACATATCATGATTAAAATCCAAATCTTCCCACGCCATTGAAAAAATCTTGGACCGTGGCGCAAATCCATAAATCAGCATCAAAAACGCAGACCGAACGATTAAATTATTTTCTTGTTCGATTGATTTTACCAACCTGCGAAATCCAGACAAATTCAGCGGTCGCACACGACGCACTTGAACAATCTTTTTTAATCCAATTGTTGGATTTTTTTTCACATACCCTGTATCAATCGCGTAATTAAAAATACTTTGCAACAGTTCCTGCATTCTGGCGGCGATTGCATTTCCTTTTATTTTTTCAATTGATTTTTGGATATCGTCCGCCGTTATTTCTGACACATTTTTTTCGAACAAATCAGACAAATGTAAATTAATTGCACGAATTAATTTCATCTTGGAATCTTCACCACGACGAATTTTATTTTCCAAATACAAATCCACAAATTGCTTGAAAGAAATTTTCTTTCTACGAACAGGTGGTTTTTTTACCGCATCCGCCAAGATATTAGGAACCATTCCACGTGCATCTTCGATATCAACATCAGGATAATTTCCAATTATAATACGTTTATCTTTTCCATGAACACGTTTACGCACAAAGAAAGTTTTTATTCCGCGACTTGTAACATACATACGCAGCCGCGGTTCAGAAATATCCTGGACAACATCGAACCCCTTGGCCGGTGCCGGCAAATTATCCAAAATATACGGATTAAAAAAGAATTGATGCGCCATCTGCGCCCCCTTTTTTAATTATCTTTTACGCGTAAACTTATTTATCCAAAATGACTTATAGGCTTTTTTTAAACTTTCAACTTTTGCCAAATTTTCCAAATAAGCCTGATGCTTGGCCTGATATGTACACTGCACGTTTTCACATGCTTTGACATCATCAAAACTAGGACACTTGCCTGTTAAAACCTCTGAATTGCCTTGCAAACCATAAGTAAAAAAATTCAGAAAACAAGAACTACATTCTGGTTGTTTTCCAATTGGATCAAGATATGTAGTCAAAGCGGACTTTTTTGCAGACAATTCATCTACGGCATGTTCATACTTTCTTTCCGCTTCTTTAAATTCTTTCCAATCTTCTTTTTTTTGTTTCCAAGTTGTTGTAAATAGATATTTAAACATAGTCCACCTCTTTACCTTGCATTTCTAAACTTATTATTCCAAAAAGAATCCAACAAATTTTCAATACGAAAATATTCATTTGATAAATTCACATAATTATTATTTGAATTTTTCATATGACAAGTTTCATCTTTACATACCCTTGGGCCAAAATTCCGGCAATACAACCTGTCAAATTCGGGCTTAATTTCCAGTATTGGGTCTTCCACATAATTTATACAACAACAACTTTTTCTTTTTGCCCAAGCATCACTTGTATAAAACGAAGAAATCGCCATTATTGCTGAATCTTTTTCAGTTTGTACCAATTTTTGTTTCAATTGATTGTATTCCTTCCAGTCTGCTTTTTTCTGATTCCAACTGGTCGAAAACAAGTACTTAAACATAGACATCAACAATTCCCCTTAATCAAATTATTTCGCTTTTTGAAATTTCTTGCCCCAGAATTCAACAATCTGCATTCTTAAAGAATTTGCATCATCATAAAATTTCCAATATTCATTATGAACTTTATATTTTTCGCAACTCTTGCTACATTTTTTAGTAAAGAAATTTTTACAATATTTCATTTTATATTGCGTAATAAACGTATATTTATGCCCTGTTGGAATTCTATCCATACAAGGGTTAATCCCTTCGGACAACATTTTATATTGTCTGTAATCACGTTGATCCAATGCCTTGTCATATTTACGTCTTAACTTTTGGAACGTTTTCCAATCTGCATAAATTTCAGTTAATGGTGTTTTCCTTACATAATTAAACCAGCTCATACCTTACCTTTTTTACTTAATTTTTTTTATGATACTTTTAATGCATTAATAAACGCAGACTGTGGAATTTCCACATTACCAAAGGACCGCATACGCTTCTTTCCTTCCTTCTGTTTTTCCAGCAACTTACGTTTACGTGTTATATCCCCACCATAGCATTTCGCTGTAACATCCTTGCGATACGCAGCGATAGTCTCTCTCGCGATAATTTTTCCACCGATTGCGGCCTGCAACGGTATTTTAAATTGATGACGCGGAATCAAGTCTTTTAATTTTTCGACAATCTGACGTCCACGTTTTTCAGCAAACGACCGATGACACATAAAAGACAACGGTTCCACATTTTCTTCATTAACCAAGATATTAACCTTGACCAAATCAGACGCCTGATATCCATAAACGACATAATCAAACGATGCATATCCAGACGATATAGATTTCACCCTGTCATAGAAATCGAACACAATCTCTGCCAATGGCAATTGATATACTAAAACCGCCCTATTCCCGACATAGGAAATATTTTCCTGAACACCACGCCTTTCCGCACACAGCGACATAATCCCACCCATATACTTATCAGGCATCATAATTGTCGCACGCACCCACGGTTCTTCGATAGCCGCGATTCGTGTTGCCTCTGGCATATCTGCAGGATTTTCCAAATCGATAACTTCGCCATTACGCATATGAATTTTATACAACACGCTTGGGACAGTATTAATCAGATTAAGATTAAATTCACGCGACAAACGTTCGCTGATAATTTCCATATGCAGCAATCCCAAAAATCCGCAACGCAACCCAAATCCCAACGCAGACGATTTTTCAACCGTAAACATAAAAGACGCATCATTTAAAGCTAACTTTTCTGCACTTTCGCGGAACGTTGGGTAATCATCAGCCTCTACCGGAAAGAAGGACGAAAACACCACCGGCACAGACGGTTTGAACCCCGGCAGCATTTGCGCATTTTCAGTTTTTGCATCAATAATAGTATCACCAACCTTGCAATCATGAATTGTTTTCATACCTGTGATAATAAATCCGATTTCACCGGTATGCAGTTTATCTACATTAACCATTTTTGGTGTAAAATAACCGATTTTATCAACCACATATTCTGCGCCAGTTGCCATAAACTTAATTTTCTGACCGCGACTAAGTGTACCATCAACAACACGCACTAAAATAACCACACCCAAATAAGAATCATACCACGAATCAACCAACAACGCGCGTGTTGGCGCCGTTTCATCACCATGCGGTGGCGGTAATTTATTAACAATTTCTTCGAGTAATTCAGGCACCCCATCGCCAGTTTTCCCAGACACAGCCAATGCATCATTTGCATCCAACCCGATAACATCAGCGATTTGTTCACGTGTGGCGGCAACATCACTTGACGGCAAATCAATTTTATTCAGCACCGGCAGCATTTCCAAATCATTATCCAACGCCAAATATGCGTTTGCCAATGTCTGCGCCTGAACCCCCTGGGTTGCGTCAACCAGAACCAAGGCCCCTTCGCACGCAGCCAGCGAACGCGACACCTCGTACGAGAAGTCCACATGCCCCGGCGTATCCATTAAATTCAGCTGATATACTTCGCCATTTTTCGCGGTATAATTCAATCGCACAGTCTGCGCCTTAATCGTAATACCACGTTCGCGTTCAATATCCATTGAATCCAAGACCTGGGCCTTCATTTCACGCGATTGCAAACCACCTGTAAATTCAATCAACCTGTCTGACAGTGTTGATTTACCATGATCAATATGTGCAACAATGGAAAAATTTCTTATATTAGATTGTTTCATGCGGCAATGATAAACCAGTATTTATGTATTCGCAAGATTATTTTTTACAATTTTTTTCCCATTAATTTACTGTGCGCAATCTGTTCGAAACCCATTTTTTTATAGAAACGCAGCGCCTGAACAGTATTTCTTGATTGCAAAATAATATGTCTTGCGCCTTGTTTTCGTGCAATCTGTTCATACGCAGAAATCAATTGCGCCCCAATTCCGCGTCGCTGACAGACTTTATCGACATACAGATTTTCGATGTGCGCATTTCCTAATTTCATATACGCTGTCAAGAACCCACATGTAAAACCACCTTCGTCCCAAACGAACATGGTGTGATTTTTTTCATTAACCTTTTGCGGCAGACCATAATACAGGGCATTTGCATCTCCTATAAATTTATTTGCGATTAAATAACAATCTTTACATAAATTATCGGTCAGATACAAAACCCGTTTTAACATAACTAGACATCCAAATTATTCAACAATTCGTCAATTCGCGCGGCCTTTTCCAATGTATCATCATATTGGAATCTGATATCAGGCACATATTTTTGATTCATACGTCGTGCCAATTCGAATCGGATTGTACGCGTAACATCATCGAGTCTTTTTTGTACCGCATCAATATCCTGATTTCTGGAATAGAAAAACAGTCGAACAAATTGCAATCCGCCATGTGCGACCGCGCCCACCAACGACACCCCACCCAAGATGGAATCATCGGAATAATCATCACGCAGTATTTCGGCAACCAACGTTTGAACTTTACTTGCGACCCGTTCAGGACGATTTGAATTTAATTGTTTTTTTTGCATATTTCTTAATCTTTGTTTTTTAATTATTCTAATTGTAATTTAATATTTTATCAATTACAATCAAGTAAATTTTTTCTAGGGGGTTGGAAATGAAATTTTCAGAATTTATATTACAAAAATCAGAATCACGCGGATATTCATGGCTGGTATTTTTTCTGACGATATGTGAATCAATATTTTTATTTATTCCACCAGAAGTTTTTATGACCCCCCCAATTATTGCGAACAAGAAACGTGCATTACCGATTACGATTGCGGCATCATTGGGTTCGATTGTTGGCGGTGCAATCGCCTATATGATAGGGATGTGGCTATACGATTCAGTTGGCATATGGTTAATTGAAACATTTTCAAATCCAGAATTAATTGAAACAACTGTTAAACCAATGTTTAGCAAATATGGGATATTAATCATTGTTTTAACTGCTGTAACCCCGATACCCTATAAATTACTTGCGATATGGTTGGGCTTTATTGGATTTCCAATGTTGTTATTTTTGGCAGTATCTGCGATATTCCGCACGGGTCGTTTTGCGATAATTGCATCATTACTGTATTTTTTCCAAGAACGCGCAAACGCAATTGTAAAGAAATATTTTTGGCCATTAACAATCGGCGCGATAGTTGCGGCGATATTAGGGATTGGCTTAGTCAGCCTGTTTTAATGGGGACATAATTTCACCCCCCTGCCCCCCTTTTTTTGCCTGCACCACGAAGTTTTAACGAA
>JAZRSI010000025.1:0-6277 GCA_045651445.1 Candidatus Enterousia sp.
ATACAAACATACACACTCACACCACAGAGAAAGATAAGCTATAATTTAACGCACATACGTTTACATGCATCAACATGATAGATGCACTCACACGCACCACAGTACAAGATTATCTATATTATGTATATGTTTAACGTGCGCCAGCATGGTAAAACTTAAGCCAAGATTATCTATATTATGTATATGTTTAACATGCGCCAGCATGGTAAACTCACTCACACGCACCACAGCACAAGATTAGCTATATTATGTATATGTTTAACATGCGTCAGCATGGTAAACTATACATAATATACATTATGCGCCTTTTACATATCGCTGCCCCACTGCATAAAAACGACAAAAAAAAATTGGGCAACGATTGCTGCCCAAATTTAATCAAAAATAAATTAACCTATTCTATAACAAACCGTTTTTAAGCCTTTGTTATCTTTTTGATTTTCTTTATTGAATCAGACGCAACACCTACGGCAACTTTCTTTAATGTTTTTACGCCTTTTTTCAATTCGCTTTCTACAACCGGCCCTGTTTCAACCGGCTCCACATCAGAACAACAAAACGCACACTTTGTCGCAGCATTATTAATCGTAGATTTACAATATGGACACGCATGCGTATTTGCCGGCTTTTTATCACGCATCTTGTTCATAGTACGGACAAACAAGAATATCGCAAACATTGTGATAAAGAAACTTACCACAGAATTCAAAAACATACCTATATTCAATGTAGTGGCGCCAGCTGCCTGTGCCTGCGCAATCGTTTCATAAACAGCCCCTGCTTCGCCACCACCAAGTACATAAAACCATTGCGAAAAATCAACACCACCAATCAACAACCCAATCGGCGGCATAATAACATCTTTTACCAACGAATTCACAACACCTGTCATAACACTACCAACAATGATACCGACGGCCATATCGATTGCATTTCCACGTTGAACAAAAGTGCTAAATTCCTTAAATATATTGTTCTTTTTTGCCATTTTTTTACTCCTTGTCTTGTTTGTATGAAAATTCTTCTATTCCGCGCAAAACCTTGCCCATTGTTTTACGCAAATTCTCGTCCCGCGTTTCAACAGTAATGTCTGCCAACGCGTAAGTTTTGTAACGCTCGTCTATTAATTGCGCCAATATTTTTTTACTATCTGTATTCAACAACTGTGGCCGCGTATCACGGGATTTTGTACGCTTTACCAACAAATCCAAATCCGCGCGCAACCAGATAGATAACGCCCTATCCAACACCATCTGACGAACCGCGGGGGTTATAAAAGCCCCCTCGCCCGTTGAAATTACTTTTAGTGCAGGCGGTGTATCCAACAAACGTTCAATAACACGTTGTTCAACACGTCTAAATTCTTCTTCACCATACATAGAAAAAATATCAACCACGCTACATCCCGCCGCCATTTCTATTTCCTTGTCAGAATCAACAAATGGAATCCCCAGACGACGCGCCAACGCACGACCAACACTGGTCTTACCTGCCCCCATCAAACCAACCATTACAATTGGCCTATCAATATAATCTTCGAATTCATCACTCATAATAGATATTATTTTACCAAAATTTATTCAATAAACAATAAAAATTAAGCCAAATAAAATTTTAATCCTATGAATTTTATGCTATAATATACTTAATAAGAAACGGGAGGGAAAATCATCATGAAACACATTTACACACTATTACCAATAATAATATTTACATCCGCAATAACAAATTCTGCAAACGCAACCCCAGAACACGCACTTGCCAACACAATCACGGCCCATAACATTGCTACGCTTCAGCATTCAATTGCACAAACTGCATTCAACTCGTTCGAAGGGTCAATCGAAAGACACCTACATAAAAGAAATAATATGCAACGCCCCGCCCCAGTTCAAAGAGATCTATACGGCACAATGCGAACATACGGCGAATATAATGACGACGGCAACATTGGTCGCAACGGTGGCGACACCAACCCAGATTTAATATTAAATAACATTTGGTTAAATTGGCAACATTTGGGCGACAACGCAAAACTAGACGACATTTCTGCCCTGGATTCTGACTTTGATATGATAATGGGCGGCCTGGCCGGTGGCGAAGCAAAAATGGGTAACGGAATTTCTAAATGGGGAATTTATGGTGGCTATATTGGCGGCAAACAAGAAAACAAATCATTAAACATTGACGAACAAGGCGGTTTTGTCGGTGTTTATAATGGATTTGATATGGGACGATTTAACCTATCTACAACAATTAACGGTGGCGCACTTGACAATTCTGCCCAAAACGATTTTGGCACCGATAGTTATTCAAACTTTTGGGTTGGCGGCGTTATAAACGCAACGTACGACATTTCACTTGATGAAACATTTACAATTCGCCCAGGCATCCAAATCGGATACACATGGATAAAATCCAAGAATTACACATCCGCATCCGCAGATATTATAGAAAACGAAAATTTCAACATGTTCGAAGCATCGCCAGAAATCCGTATGCTAAAACATATCGGCAACGGATGGCTGGGGTCATTAAACGCAAAATACACAATCCTTGCGTTTGATGGCGGCGACACAACCGTCAACACAACACATATTGACGGCGCCGAAATAGACAACTTCTTTGAATACGGCCTATCATTGGAAAAACACATTTCCAAAACCAACATATCAATCAACATCGGCCGACGCGACGGCGCACGATATGGATGGATTGGCGGCATAAACATTAAACATATATTTTAAGGAAAAACCAAAAAAAAACCCGCCAATTGGCGGGTGTTTTTTTATCAAGAACAACAACCTACTCCATATTCGCCAGTTGTTCCAATTGATCCGCAGCAATCAATGCGTCAATCATTTCGTCCAAACCCGCGCCACCGGCCAATATGTCATCCAGTTTATACAAAGTTAATTTAATACGATGATCTGTAACGCGTTGTTCTGGGAAATTGTACGTGCGAATCTTTTCACTTCTGTCGCCAGACCCAACCATTGTCTTGCGCGACGCATTACTGGCGCTTTCTTGTTCCATACGCTGCTTTTCATATAACTTGGAACGTAAAACTGACATCGCTGCGATTTTATTTTGCAATTGACTGCGTTCATTTTGACATGTAACAACAATACCTGACGGGAAATGAGTAATACGAATTGCACTATCGGTTTTATTAACGTGCTGACCGCCCGCCCCAGATGCACGGAAAATGTCAATACGAATATCTTTATCTCCGATAATGACGTCGATATCTTTTGCCTCTGGCATAACGGCGACGGATGCGGCACTTGTATGAATACGACCGCCCGCCTCTGTTTCAGGCACACGTTGAACACGATGAATTCCTGATTCAAATTTCATGCGACCATACGCACCCGCCCCATCAATTTTGAATACAATTTCCTTGTACCCACGCAAAGACGTCGCGTTTTCTTCGATAACTTCTACCTTCCACCCCTGACGCAGCGCATAAGATTTATACTGATTATACAAATCCCCGGCAAATAACGCAGATTCTTCACCGCCAACACCGGCACGAATTTCCATAATAACACTGTTATCATCAGCCTCGTCCCGGGGCAATAATGCAATTTGCAACTTTCTTTCTATTTCAGGCAACGCATGATTTAATTCATGCAATTGTTCGGTTGCTATTTCACGCAATTCGGCATCGTTTTGCATTTCCCGCGCATCATTAATACCCGCAACCGTTTGAAAATATTCATTTATCAGTGGCAATATTTCACTAAGACGCGAATATTCCTTGGACAACTTTGTCAAAACATCGCCAGAAACATCACCAGAATTCATCTGTGCTTCTATATCCGCTGCACGGGATTGTATATCGCGCAATTTTTGTTCGATAATCATTTTATTATGCCCCCAACACAACTTTTATCGCATCTGCGACAGACACAAGAACCTGTTCGCCCGACACCATATTTTTCAACGCAATAACTTTATTTGCTTTCTCAGTTTCGCCAATTATCGCACTGAATTTTGCTTTTATTTTATCAGCATATTCAATTTGATTTTTAAACTTCTTATTTGCTTCCAAATACGCAACAGATGCGACATCCGCATCACGAAACGCATTTAATACCGACACCGCATAATCCAAATTTTCATTTCCCATACACAATACTGCCACATCAACCGGCGCATCAAAACGCGATAAATCAATCGCCCCCGATTCCATCAATGCCACAAATATACGCGAAAATCCAATCGCAGCCCCAACGCCAATAATTTTTGTCTTGCTAAATTTACCAGCCAAGTCCGCATAACGCCCACCACCGGCCGCCGTACCAAGTTCTGGATAGTTTAACAACTTAAATTCAAAAACCAGCCCCGTATAATACGCCAATCCACGTGTAATAGACAAATCGATTTCTGCATTTTTTACACCAAACAAATCCAACGTTTTCATAAAATCATTCAATTCTGCAACAGCCCTATCCAAGTTATCAGACTTGTTTAAGAATTCAGAATAACCATTTGTAAACACTGATTTGATTTGATTTTCTTTTTTAACGTCATTTAACGTATCAGACAACCCTTCGGCAAAGTCTTCATCGCCCATTTTATCTTTTTTATCGATTAAAATGAACACGTCTTTTTTCTGATTATCGCTCATTTCCAGATAATCAAACAACGCATCCCAAAATGGACGAGAACCGACACGAACTGCGTTTTCACCGATAAATTCAGACACTGAATTTAACGTACGTTGAATCACAGAAATAATTTCCGCATCATAATTCGTAGATAACGAATTCACCCCCATTATATCCATATCCATCTGATAGAATTCACGATATCGGCCACGTTGCGCACGTTCACCACGATAACGTTTTGAAAATTGACTCGCACGGAATGGAAAAACTAAATCATTCAGATGCCCCGCAACATAACGCGACAGGCCAACTGTCCCATCATAACGCAATCCCATTTTGGTATCGCCCTTTTGAAACAAGAACATCTGCGTTTCAATTTCATCCCAGTTATCTTTATCTGTTAAAACCTCGGCCCGTTCAATTGCAGGCAAATCCAACTGATTAAATCCTGACTTTTTCAATACATCCAACATACGTGCCGCACAAAAGTCAAAGCAACGCTGCTGATTTGGTAATAATTCAATAAAACCAGATAACGGTTTTGTTGGTTTAAGATCCATTTTTTATCCTCTTTTTTCAATATGGAAACTTTCCGACATTACTAATGCCAATTATATCATAAAAAATACAATATGCTAATATTCGCCCGCACGGGCGTGATGAAAAACAGTAAAGATAAATTCTTTTTCTAACATTTCATTATAATGATAGATTATATTTTTGAAATTTCAAGGATTTTTAACAAAGGTGGGGCATATCTTACACCAAACACAAATGGAATAAGAAAAAAATTTCTTGATTTCTAACATCTGTGGCTTTGGCTTATGAATTATGCCCCGTTGGAAAGACATACATATAATAACCGCACATGCCCATTTTTTCCACAGGTACGTTTTCCCAATTAAAAATACCGATGTAATTGACCGCCATTTTGCGTCAACCAACGCTTTGCGCGTTCCACACCAAAGCCGTACAATTCCCGCACAGTCGCCCAAAATTCAGGCGAATGATTCATATGCTTTTTATGCGCCAATTCATGCATAACAACATACCGCATAACATCCACCGGTGCAAACGCCAAACGCCACGAAAACGACATTGTTCCCGAACTAGAACAACTACCCCAACGTGATGTAGTATCACGTATTGCCACGCGTTTTGGCCAATATTCACGTGGCGCCGTTCGTATCATTATTTTTAATTCACGCAAAAATTCAGCCTTGATAAAATCACGCACGCGCCGTTCAAACATTTTTATATCACCACCAATAAACAACACATTACCATCATCTGAAAGTTTATTCGAACGCATATTTGGATTATGTTGCAATAAAACACACCGTCCAAAAAATTCAATTTTATCATTTGGCTGCAAAGAAACCTTGGTGGGACATTTTTGAAACACACATTCCAACCACTTTTGTTTAGATTCAACAAATCGCAACGCGGCCGCCGTTGACACCAGCCATGGCTTAGAAATATGAATTTCACGTTTTGGCGCAATCTTGGGCCGCAAAGTAATATTACGAATTCCACGTTTAGAATTAACAATCACCGGAATTTCTTCACCAGACGACAAAACAAAAACATAATCTGACATTTGTTTATTTTATTTTTTCTTTGATATCCGCAACAATCGCATCAACATTAAAACCAAGAAG
>JAZRSI010000026.1:0-25674 GCA_045651445.1 Candidatus Enterousia sp.
TTAATATGTAAACCTACTACCTGTCTAGGATATGCACTTTTGACTTAGTCAAAGTTTGGATATTTCCAAATTCAACTGTCTGCACATCCCTTCTTGAATTTTTGATGAGCTGCTTTTATTCACAATGTTTGCGTGTTTTACCAGAACCTGTTTCATACCGTTTGTTCCGTAAACCGCAGAATTTCAGGGGTTGAGTTTCTTTTTTTTCGTTGTCTCAACTTGAAAGCCCGCTTAGTATGCGCTTAAAGTTCTGAAAAGTCAAGCGGAATTTCAAAAATATTTTAAAAAAAATTTCATCCGCCATTAAAAACGCCGATTTTCCGCGGTTTTTTATTAAAAATTTTTTTCATTTTTTATTTTTAGCCATCTGAAAATGATTCGGTTTTTGTCGAATCGTTTCATAAAAAATCAGAATCGGTATGCAAATCCCGCCTTTAACATTGGGTAAAACTTGAAATCTGATAGTTTTCGATTCGCATCACGCTGCGCATTTGCCACATCCCTGTCTAAAATCGGTATTGCTACAGGCCCCCAGACACCAGTTTCTTTATTATATATGTATAATTGTTCGTGCGGGATGTCTAAATTTAGTTTCGCAGGTCGATTCGTAAAGACAACGCCCGCATCTATAAAGAAACTAAAACCACAAAATATTTTAAAATCAAATCCAGTACCAAGATATGGCCCGTGGTAATTCCAGTCTATTGTCGCAGACCCCTTAAAGTTATTTCCATTATAATAATAGTGGTCGCCAGCAAGATAAAAGTAAAAGCGTTGAGTGGGTGCACCTTCGATTGTGCCAAAAATTTTCGAATCGAGTTCCATTGCACCCCACGCGTAACCCGCCGTTAAACGCCAAGGACCACGAAACGGATAATAATCCAAGAAAAGATTTCCGTGCCACGCATCAAGTTTGCCTTCGTCTATCTTTATTCCATCGCCAACATCACGCCCATCTTTCATAAACCTTTCTATCAAAGAATCTATTGCCGATTTTAACGGATCGGTAGTAGAAAGACTTGTACGAAATCCAAAATAACGCAGAACCGAATTTTCCAATTCAGGATTATAATATCCACCAACCACACCAAGTCCACCCGTTATAGAAAGGCCAAAGCCTGCCTGAAAGGCATTCTGATACCACGTGGCCGAATCGTCCGCCGCCGCAACCGTTACCGGAAAGCAAAAAACCAAAGCAAGAAGACTTCGTGGAAGTATCATAATGTATGCTATCTAAGCAGACATAGCCCACGAAGACAATAAGGATGATTTCCGCAAAAAAATCCGCCATTTGGCGGATACGTTTAAAAACGATACATAAACCCAAGTTTTACAATCGGATAATATTTTAAATCGTCCAATTCTTTTTGAGCATCCGCCAGCGTTTCATCAATAACGTCTTGTAACTGTGCCACGTCCACCGCAGACCAATCTGTGCCATTCCACTGTTGCAGATTATCCGTCGGTATGTCCAAGCCCAGTTCCGCCGACTTGTCTGTGAAAACAATTCCAGCATCAAGATATATTTTAAATCCACCAATCAATCCTAAATCAAAACCCGTTCCGACATATGGCCCACGGTATTCCCAATCCAACTTGGCAGAGCCATGTACACTGTTTCCAATATAACGATATTTATTATCCATCAATTCAAATTCATATGAACCGCCAGACAATTCATCTATTGTTCCCGCAACCGATGCGTTCGCATGCATATCACCCATATAATAACCACCCGTCAGGCGCCATCCCCCCAAAAACCAAGCATCACCAAATGGGTAAAAATCAAGCATTGCCGCGTAATGCTTGGCCTTGAAATCAATATCAGAAATTGCCAGACCATCGCCAATTTCAAAACCATCGTCTGGGATAACTTCATTTAACGCATCATTCATCGCGGTCTTGATAGGTTCTGTTGTTCCAAAATCAAAACGAATTCCAAAACGCTTGGCCCAGAAGGAATCAAAATCTTTGTTGGCGTAACCAATAAACCCGTTCAGGCCACTGGTCCCAGAAACACCAACGCCAATTTGAACACCATTTAAAAAGCCACCGCCAACCTTTTCAGTTGCAGGTACATCTTCTGCGAAAGCAGGTGTTACGATTGTTGCCAACAATGCAATAATGGATATTTTTTTCATTTTTTCCCCCAATTTAGTTATTATGAACTTGTTCTTATTATAAAATATTGTAAACAATCTAACAACAAATATTATCTAAAAATCGTGCTTTTAAATAGCATGCAATTGTGATATAATTATAGGTATGAAAACCAGAATTTTTATTTTTTCCGCCCTGTTGTCTATGTGCGGTATTGCGCCCGTGTATTCGTCTGAGTGCATGGGGGCGGATTGTGATACAAAACCATTGATGTTTGAAGAATTCGAATGGACAAACAACGAAGTTGTTCAACCACAACCCACAGAAATTACAGAAGTTGTCGAAGTCCAAGAATGTATGGATTGCGTGTCTGGGCCAAAGATGGTTAATGCAAAATTGCTGACTATAAAGCCGGTCGAATATGATGGACGCCCTGCGTTGTGGGACGGTTCGCACGACAAGATGCCAATTAAACCAACCGACAAAACCGTAGATTGGAAAAATGGGATTCCTATTTGGGATGATTCAATATCAAGTTATAAATACAAAGATTTTAGCGATTGGTTCATAGAACCTGCACCGGAAATTTATTTGCGTGAAACAGAATCCGCTTTCCCCATGGAAATGTATCAGCAAAATATGGCGGACGCCGCGGAAACACGTGCACGTGTTGAAGAATTGTTGGCACCAAAAAAACCATCTGTGAATTTGTGGTTTACAAATATTCCCGCGCAATCAAGTGAAAATGTTGAAATTATTGAACCGCGCGCAGAATACGTCGCCCAAGATTTAACAACCGTTGTAACAGAAGTCTTTGGTAACGACGACGGCTGTCCTTTTGAATCAGAAACAGAATGCAATATTTGGCGCAGAAAACCAATTGTTCGCGAAACCGTTTCGCCACGTAGTCCAAAACTGCGCGACGTTAATATGTCTGAATTTATTCGGGCCGCGACATGTAACGAAAACATAACCGCAAACGAAGCCGTAGCGGCACCGTTGTTGGCACGATACAAAATGTTAATGAATTCTGCACAGGCATGCTGTACAGATGGGATGGCTTATTCATTAAAACAGGCTGGCGCAAGTGAAGGATTAATATATAAATTCTTGGCAGATGACGCAAACTTTTATGGTTTTGGTTCACGTTGCCTGATGATGACGGATTATGATTTGGATACAAAATATCCGAATACCGCAACCGCAGTTGTCGCCGCAGACGTTCGTAATGGTTGCCTGTGTCGTGGACGTCAATGGTTTGAAGCAATGTTGGCTCCGTTCAAGCAAGCATATAAACAAATGCCTGAATTTGCAGATATGCCGTTCCAATACACGTACACAGACGGATTAAAACGCGAAATAACCGTGTCTGTAAACAATGACGTACAAAATGTTTTGAAACAATTATCACAATGCCCATAAAAATTCCCCCGTTTGGGGGATTTTTTTATGAACGCAAGCAAATACGTTTAATTCAAATTATTTCCATGCCGCGGGAATTTCTGCATAATCTGATAAACCCCACGCATAAGAATACATGTGTCCAACTTGACTTGCCGTTGCGTCTGGCCATATTTCGTACAAATACCGACCGTTTATTTTTGCAGATGGACCTGTTAGGGAGCCACAAGCGGCAAATGTATAACCAAATGAATATGACGCAGAAACATCAGTTATCCCCGCAAATAAATTTTCTGGGATAGATGTTAGACCACTGCAATTATAAAAGGTTTGAAAAAACATATTGGATGCAGACGGACCGCTAATTCCGGAAAACAATCCCGCAGGGATAGCGCCCGTTAAACCGCTACAACCGCTGAATGTATCACGATACATATATGCCGCAGGAGTACCCGATATTCCGGAAAATAAATTTTCAGGGATTTCACCCGTCAAATTACTACAATTGCTGAACGTTCCATAGAACATATATGTTGCCGGCGCACCAGATATATCCGCAAACAGTCCCGCGGGAATTTCGCCTGCTAATTTAGAACATCCATAAAATGTATTTGCAAACATATTCGGTGCAGGATTGCCATTTATGCCAGAAAATAAATTTTCAGGGATTTCGCCCGTTAATTTGGAACAACCAAAAAAAGTACCCCCAAACATACCAGTCGCAGGCGCACCAGATATACCAGCAAATAGTCCAGCGGGAATGCCACCAGTCAAACCGCTACACCCCCCGAAGGTTTCAAAGAAAACTTTTGCAGATGGATTGCCCACAATTCCCGAGAACAAATTTTCAGGAATAGAACCACTTAGACCAGAGCAACCGTAAAAAGTTCCGCTAAACATACCCGATGCCGGCGCACCAGATAGTCCTGCAAAAAGACCCGCAGGGATTTCACCTGTTAAACCAGTACAATTCTTGAAGGTTTCAAGGAATGCATTTGTTGCACCATTTGGCTTTCCCACAATACCTGAAAAGAGATTTTCAGGTATAGTCCCCGTTAACCCAGTACAACCAACAAAAGTTTGATAAAACAAATATGGACTTGGCGTCCCGTATATTCCGCCGAACAATTTTTCGGGGATACTGCCCGTCAAACCGCTGCAACCAAAAAATGTTAATTGAAACATGCTCGTACTAGGTGCGCCAGATAGTCCTGCGAACAGTCCCGCAGGGATTTCGCCTGTTAAACCGCTACATCCCTGAAAAGCACCACTAAAACTGCCACCGCCAGTAACCCCAGAGAATAATTTTTCAGGTATGGAACCCGATAGATTTTTACAACCATTAAAAATATTAGCAAATGCATTTTGGCGCGAAATACCAAAAACGCCCGTAAATAAATTTTCTGGAATTGTGCCAGATAGATTTGTGCACCCGTAAAAAAGGTTCTCAAAACTTGGTTTTCCGCTTGTTGTATTTGATAATGTTTTAAAAACCAAACCTATACTGCCGGATATAGTCGCAATATTTGCCTTGTTACTAAAACTGATACTGCCGCCCGTGTTTGTGTTGTATCCCGTTGCGGTGCCGCCAAGTTTTATATTATATTCGCCCGCAACCGCATATGTGTGCGAATATTTAATTTTTGTAGTATCTGCTTTCTTTATTTTCTCGACATTGCCATCGCCCCAATCCACATAAAACGTACCACTTGCGGCAATGCTAAAACCAAATTCTGTGGTATCCGCAGTGGTTATCATTTCAAATGGATATGACACCTTGGTTATCAGGGTTTTTATCGCTTCGTCCGTCGCAATGGTATCTGCGGCATTTTCTGTTGCGTACGTTTCGTCTGTGCCGTACGAAGTTATTTTCCCACCATTCAATATTTCATTCGCAACATCTACTGATGTTAATAAATATTTCATATTCGCAGCAATCTGAGGATTTAATAATTCTGTATTATACGGAACTGTTATATCCCAATTTTGTCGTATCGCGTTGTGTATATATTCAACATTTACAATTTCAGCAGCATGAACCGAAAATATAAAAAAACAAGAAATCAAAAAAATTAATATTCTTTTCATTGGTGGCGGGACCTATTCTGCACTTGGTAACGGTGGGGTGGGAACCACCAACGTACCAGATACAGTATAAGTTCCCGCCATTTCTTGGGTTGATGTTGCGGATATATCTAACTTCGATTTTGTTGCATTATCCACATATTGCACAGATGCAATACCATCTGCAAATGCATTTGCAGACAATAAACATAAAAACAAAATTAATATTCGCCCCATTTGTCCCCCAAATATAAAAACCGCATTGAAAATCAAGGCGGTCAGGAGGTTGGAAACAATCATCAGGAATTGTGCTGCTTATTCTGTATATTCGCAAGCCCTCCTGACCTTTTGGTCAGGAGTATTTTTCATCAGAATAAAAAAAATGCCGCATAGCGCCATAAGTTTGTATTCCGACGCCTGATGTTTTCGGGTTTCCACACCCCATCAACAGAACACCTGCTGACGTTGTTATTATAGACATTTTATAAATGTAATGTAAAGAGAAAAAAGTTTAGACTTCAAATACACAAATAATAAGGCTATGTAAATTTTATAGACCCTATCCCTGCCTGCGCAGGGATGACACCACTTCGTTAAAACTTCGTGGCGCGGGCAAAAAAAAGGGACGGATGGTCAAATAACAAATTATTAAAAAATTATAAAAAAACCGCCCGAATGGGCGGTCATACTTTGGATTTAATCTATTAAAATCCCATTGGTTTGTCCATTTTTACCTTGGATACTTTTTTATCCAATGCCTGAACAACTTCGTTTGTAATATCCAGATTTGTCGCGTCCCCACCAATGCGCGCCATACGGCCATCAATTACCAACGACAATTTCTTTTTCGCAATTATGCCTTCGATAATTGGATCAAGATGTTCTTTTTGCATTTCATTCAATGCCTTTTGATATGACATTTCGATGCTTTGTGCGCGTTCCGTCAAATCACGTTGCAATTTTGTAACCTTGTTTTGATAGTCAACAACACGACGTTGCAAGGCATCTCGTGATAAAATATCCTGGGACTTTTCAATTTCTGCCTTTTCTTTTTCCAATGCTTTTTGTTCTTTGGTTAATTCTTCGCGCAATTTGTTTTCATATGTTTCTTTTTGTTTGCGCAAGTCCGCCAATGCAGTCGCTTCGTTCTGAATCGCATCCATACGGATAACCGCAATACGTAATGCCGCACCGTTCGCTGCATCTTCGGTTACAACCGTCATCGCATCAGAAACCGTCGCACCCTTGTCAGAATTCAAGGCAGACACACCCCATATGCCCAGCGCAGCAATCACAACAACCAATGTCGCAATAATGCCAGTCTTTTTATAGTTTTTTACAACTTTATTTTCTGTTGATTTTTTTACCATTTTTCCGTCCTTTATTTTGTTTGTACGGATACTATAACAATAAAAATTTAAAATGAAAAGAGAAATTAAAACATATGCGAAGTTTTATGCTTTCTTTCTTAGCGCGCAGGAACAAGCCTTATCTCAACACGACGATTTGTTAAACGACCAATATCATCTTGGCCCGCAATCGGACGCGCAGAACCACGACCAACTATAAACATACGGGTTGTATTTATTCCGTGCTGAGAAAAATAAACACCAACACGTTGTGCCATATCCAATGACAATGCATATGACGCATTGGAATCGCGCATCGCGTCAGTATAACCCGCAATTTCAATAAATGTCGCGTCATAATCCTTTAATATCTTTACTATCTTGCCCAATGTATCATCGCCGGTTTGTGATATGTCCGCAAAATTTAATTCCATTATCGCATCACGTACCAATATAACAACAACATCTGTACCCGCACGCTGAACCGACATTCCGGGCTTTCGCAAGGTATCATAAAGCACTTTTTCAAGTTGCGACATATACTGCGTCGATATCATATTGTCGTTAATGGCCTTGTCCCCATAATCTAAACTATCAGATTTTTTTACCGCATCACCAACCAAACGACCGCCCGAGCCCAAATAAACTGGACGCTTGGCAACGCGCGCCATTTCCGTCATATCCGTAAGACTAACACCGTTTAAATACGCAGACCACTGATTGCGTTCCGGACTGCTATACGGCACACAGGAAACAAATCCCAGCAAGCATATAATTAAAAAAAGTTTTTTTATCGCATTCATTATTCAACAACAAATGTTATCTGATTCGTATCAGAATCAAAGCAATTGTCCGTCGCACCACTTTCAAAACCGTTTATTAATACTTTTGTTGCCCACTTTGGCTTTGCACTAACAAAATAATCGCATTCGCCAGTAGTTAAATCAACCAACCGAATTTCAAATCCCTTGGCATCAGACGTTGCAACAACAGACCAACCATCACCACCAATCGGTGCCGCATCGGAATCCAGCGCACCAGCCTTGATCAAATAATCAACAGAAACACCATCATAACTATCGCGCATTTCCATTAAAATCTTTGTGTTTTCGGCAATTTGACGCAAATGCGATGATGCAATTGTACGCACTTGGTTGGTACGTATCATATTATACACCCCCAGCGCAGATACAGTCATAATACCCGCAATGGTCATAACACCAATCACTTCTATCAAAGAACGCCCAGATTGTTCAGACATTATTTTACCCCCACTATTTCCGCGTTTTCAAATAAATCCATCGCACTGGCAACCAATGGGTCCGCGATTAATTCCTGCTGCTGCTGTTCAGATACGGTTTGGACATTCGCAGATTCCATAACACGTTCCAATACCCAAGTCTTGCCAGTTTTATCCGTCAACCAAATTGATAACTTGTGTGCAAAATCATTGTCACCCTTGCGATCATAATACTTTATTTTACCATCTGAAAATTCAACAATTTCTATGTTGCCTGTGTAATATGAATACAATAAAATTTCTTTGGTTTCTTGCAAGGCAGTAGCCAAATCATTTTGTGATAAAATTGTCTTGAATTGTTTTTCTGTCTTTGCAGTATCCGTTTGATTACCCATACGGTCTGCAAAAATATTTTTTACATCACGAACACGATTTTGTGATTCTTGTTGCTTTATGATTTCCGGGATAGATGGCATATCGGCAATATGCATCAGACGTACAACCAACATATCAAAACATTGTTTTTGGTTATTAGACGCCTGCATTTCAGATACCGCCGCAACCATAACCTGCCATATGCGCGATAATGTATTTACAGTTATGCGCGAAATTATATTATGAATTTGATCGCGCTGATCCGCAGTATATGGTGAATTTAAAACATCGCCCGCGTGCAAAGCCGGATGCATACGTGTCGCCCAATGCGTCCATTCCATCATATCAGTCAACAACATAGATAAATCTGCGCCATTGTTATAAATATAATCAACCTTGTCCAATGCCGCCGCAGTATCACCAGACAACAATGTCTTCATAAAGTCAACGACAACGCCCCTATCCGCGCGCTTTAACATATCGAGAACGGCCGCTTCGTCAACGTTGCCACCGGTTTGTGCAATTGCCTGGTCCAATAAAGACAATCCATCACGAACAGAACCGTCCGCAGCGCGCGCCAATAATTCATTCGCACCATCAGTTAGGGTTATTTGTTCTTGTTGTGCAATCCATGCAAAATGCGACTTCAACGTTTCAACAGGTACGCGTACCAAATCAAATCGTTGACAACGGGAAAGTATCGTTACAGGAACCTTTCTTATTTCCGTTGTAGCCAAAATAAATATAACGTGTGCAGGTGGTTCTTCCAATGTTTTTAACAACGCATTAAATGCAGATATCGATAACATATGGACTTCGTCGATAATATAAACCTTGTACCGGCCATTTGTTGGACGATATTGGGCCGCATCCATAATATCACGCATATTATCAACGCCAGTATGCGATGCCGCGTCAATTTCCATAACATCAATATGTTGACCAGACGCAATCGCACGACAATTTTCACACGTGCCACACGGTGTTGCCGTCGCACCATCAGACGATAAACAATTTAAAGCCTTGGCCAAAATACGCGCAGTACTGGTCTTGCCAGTTCCACGAATACCAGTAAAAATATACGCATGCGCAATACGAGATGTATTAATCGCAGTCGTTAAAGTTTTAACCAAAACATCTTGACCAATAAGACTTTTAAAATCCTGGCTGCGGTATTTACGCGCCAACACAGTGTAATTACTTTCCATACTTAAAACTTCCTTTTGGCAAAGCATAGCAAATCATACCGAAAATTCAACAAATAAAAAACGCACCAATCGGTGCGTAATTTGCATTACTTTAAATTCGTAATAAAATCTGGGAAACCCATTTCTTCGTCATCAGATGTATCTGTCGTTTCTGGGGCACTTTCAGGCGCAACCGGCGTAGAGGCCTTGTCCTTGGGATCACGGGTTGAATCTATCTTGCCCTGCTCTGCATTAACGATGCGACCGTAATGTTCCGCAGCCTGCAATAGGCGTTCCCGTTCGATTTCATCAGACGTTTGACGTGCCTGATCGATATATTGTTTCCTTTTCTGGCGCCATTTATGACAGCGCTGTATCATCTGTCCGACATTGGATTGATTTTTTTTGTTTTGCATATCTTTTCTTTCTTGAATATCAGGAAATAATTTTCATAACAATACACAAAATATATGTCTTTGCTATGGATTAATGTTGAGTATGATAATTCATCTTAAAAGCAATTGCAATAATTTTTTTATGTTGCTATCCTGTCGGGTATAGGAAGGAGATAATCTTGAATCAACAACGCGGAAACTTCTTGTTGCAGGCAATGCTGGCGCTGGCGTTGATGTTCGCGTTCGTTCCTTTTATTGTAAAGCAAATATCTGAACGAAATGTTGATACCAAGATGTTCGCAACCACACGACAGATAGAAACCGCACAAACAGCAGCCAGAATTTTCATACGTGAAAATATGTCTAATTTGCCATACGAAACAACCATTATAGCAGGTGATGATTTTGCCGATATACTGGAACCGTATGGGTTGCCGTTGGGATTTGTTCCAAAAACCGCAATGGGACAAAATATCGCACTGGTAATTCATAAAACACCAATGACTTTGTCGGCTTATCTTGAATTAATTGGCGACAAGTTATCCAAAATGGAACGCGCAGAACTGGCACGGCGTATCGGATTTTATGCCACACAGACTGACCTTGGGATTAACATAGGAATCGAATTAAATGATATTTATTCCGATGTCGTTCGAAGAAATGAAACAGATATCGATAATAATGGTTTTCTGTCCGAACTTAATATGGGCGAAAACACGCTTAATAACGCAGGAAATGTTTTTGCACTACGTGGCGAATTTGAAACAATGCAAATTAACACTCTTTCTGCAACGGGAATAGAATCTGGGAAAAAAGTTCGTAATAATATAGAATTTTTAACAACGCCAAAGGCCGTTTTCCAAAATAAAAATGCTGAATCTGCCCTGACGTTGACACGTGGAACACTGATGGTTGATGACGTTAACGGGAAAACTATTTCCAAGTTTGGCGACACAGGAAATCTGACGGTTAATAACGCCGCGGTTTTTAATTTGTCTATGACTGCGGGACGTACGGCGTTTACCGGTGGTCCGAACTGGAACGTTCGTGGAAATTTAGTCGCAACGAATATTAATTTTAGCACAGAAAGACTAGATATATCTTCATCAATTAGTGCAATTCGTGGCCAAGATGTTTTTATAGACGAAGAAACATTGGAATATAGTTCAAAATCTGGAATAGAAACGGGGGTTTTATACACTTCCAATATAACACTGCGTGATCAAACATCAAATGCGTTGAACGATGGTCAAAGTGGCGCCGTTATCTTGGACATCAGACCCGCAGGGACAACTATGCTGCCCGATGCGTTGGTTTCTGATATAAACAACGATGCGTTTGAAATTATCGCATCGCCGAATTTAGATGATGGAAATTTGGAAAAATGCAAAGACATTATCGAAAAGTTTGACGGGGTGTATAACAAGCAATCTTTGACGCAATATATAATTTGCCAATATGTTTTTTGGCAAAGACTTGAAAAACGAATTGATATAAAACAATGTTTAATAGCAGGCAGAAGTGATTGTGAATAAAATAAAAATCTTTGACACAAACCAATCAGGCGCAAGCATAATGGAAGTATTGCTGGCGATGGCTATTGTTGCAATGGCGGCGCCATTCGTTTATAACCAGATTTCCAGAACCAATCACACAATTCACAATATTGCTATTGCAAAGAATATTATCGCAACACGTGAAACCGTTTTAAATTTTGTTAGAAAAAATCAGGACGCGTGGCCCGATGTCGCGCAAATTAAACTAGATCCTGATGAATTAAACGCAATTTCAGATAATGCAAAAACTGGGTTTATTGACAAGTACCCTGTTCGTGGCGCAACCACAACCGATGTTTATTTATCTTTTGATGTGAATAAGTCTGAACTAACCGCAAATGAAATCGCAAAATATATTGGCGCAGATGCCGCAGTGGTCGCAGCCGATGGGGTGGCATATGGAAACACGTGGGCGGTTGCCGCACCAGATTTTAAAACAGGTGATTTAATATATAGAATTTCACGCGATATCGCAGGTGAAGATACATCTAAATTCTTGCATCGGGCAACATCCGGTGAAGATGAACTGAATGTAATGAAACGCGACTTGGATATGGCACATCACAATATGTATAATATCGCAACAATATCGGCACAAAACGCAGAAATAAAAAACGCAAGCGCAACATTTATCAATTCTGAAAATGTTCAAGCAGAAACTACTTATTTTTCGTCTGGGGCAAATATGAACGGCGAAAACATTCATATAAAAAATATTCGTGTATCTGGGGATATTTCTGGATTTAGAAATATATATGCAGATAACCTTAATGGTAATACTTATACAACAAATGGACATATTATTACAGACCGTGCGACGATATTAAATTCTGTAAATGTTGCAAATAATTTTGTATTAAAATCTGATACAACAAGAACAGTTAGCGGTTTTGCAGGAATTTCTGCGTCAACCGTGATTACGCCTTATGTGTATTCAGAAGAAATGATTTTCTATGATAACTTTGGTCTGACGGTTTCTGGGGAATTATTAATGTCAACAACATCGCCAATCAAAATTGGTAATTGGACATTTCCTTCGACAAAGCCACCAGTGTTTTCAGCATTTAATGTCGCACGCGCCACACGACCAAATATGCCACAACAAGGTATGTTTGATAAAATAATAAAAAGCGGTTGGAAACTTATCCCCAGCACACTAACACAAGAACAAATACAAATATCTGTGATAGAATAATGAATATATTTAAAAAGATTTTTCTAGAAAAAAATAATCAACGCGGTTCTATGCTTATAGAACTGTTGCTGACGGTTGCATTAGCAACTATCATTATCCCATTTGTTTTTCAATATCATCAAGATTCTGTGATTCGGGCTGAAAATATATCTATCGCAAACCAAATGACAGAAATTCAAGTTGCGTTGGAACGATATATTGTGGAACACCGTGAAGAATTATTAAAAACAGTTGGCAAAACAATAACTCGTGTAAATATTTCTGAATTAGAAGAATATGGAATACCTCAATCCATTCTTGATGAGGGCGATGAAAAATATCAATTACGAATCTTGAAATCCGCAGATAATCTTGGGGCATCTACATTACAAGGGGTTGTTGTTCGTGCGTCAGATGACATAAGCCCTTTGCGTACACGTGAAATAGTTGGATTGTCCGGCGGTTCAATGGGATTTGTTGATGGGACAAATGCATATGGAACATTTGGAACCTGGCATACAAATACCGTGGATTTGGGAATTAATATAGACAATGGAATTATCGAAACAACACCTGTTAATCGTGATAATGCATTATATTTATGGCGTATCCCATCAGAAAATTTAGATGATGCAAAAATGATGTCCGCATTAAATCTTGGGGGGCACGATTTAATTAATGTTAAATCTTTTAATGCAAGCCACTCCGAATTTTCAGAAGAATTAAATGCGAAAATTATTGCTGTGCGTGATTTAATTTTTCAAAACCGTGTTGATTTAGATAAAAATTTTACCGCAACAAATGCAACCGTTTCAGGTATGATGACATCTGATGGAAAAAATATGGAAATTGCAAATTCTTTAAGTTTGGCAGATACCGCGAAATTGTCTTCTTTGAACGCAGAAAATTTATGGGTTTCAAATTTAACATTGGGTGGAATGTCTATCAACGCAGAAGATGATATCGCAATGCTGAAAATTAATCAATCGCTTGATATGACATCTGGTCGAATCGAAGCAATGTTTGTTACAGTCGGATTTACAGGTTCAATAACACCACGATTGGTTGTACATAATCGAATCGAAGATTCTATTAATCCTGCGTATTTCTGGGATTTAAATGAAAAAATCGCAAATTTTTCCGACGCGTCGTTTGTGGAACTTAATCGTATGGCAACGTTGGCAAGTATCGCAGACGGAGATAAAGAAACAAAATCCGGACAAATTTTTAGCGCGGTCGCATCTAATAAAAACGCAACTGTTGCAGATTATATGAACGCAATTAATGAAATACAAAATGCAGTTCAAGAAAAATATCAAAGTTTGCATTTAGAATAAATTATGATATAAATAAAAATATGAAAACAAAATGTGATTTTTGCAAAACAGAATATAGTCTGGACAAAGTGCCGGGGATGCCTGTTAAGTGCGTGGTATGCGGACACGTTTGGAATGTTGTACAACCCACAAGAAAAAATTCTTGGCTGATGTTTTTTGCATCGGTTTGTGCATTATTGTCTGCAATTGTCTTTACAATTGCCGTTATTGTTCAGCATCAGGCAAAGAAGGCTAATTCTGGGCCGTTAATTGCAACCGTATCCGCCATCGAAACCGTTACAGATGATGATGGTAATGTAAATATTTTGGTCAAAGGAAATGTAAAAAACGTTTCTGATGATATATATGGGGTGCCAGATTTGCTTATCGTGTCTTTGGATAAAAATGACAAGGTTTTGGCAAAGCAAAAATTTATGCCGTCTGCTACTTTATTGGACGCGGGTGCGACGGTCGAATTTAATCATATCTTGGCACCACAACCAAATGGGGTAAAAAAAATTACCGCTAAATTAATTAACCTTGAAATACCACAGGATGAGAAAAAATGAAAAAATATTTAATCGGTTTGATTGCCACTGTGTTTTGTTCAAATCTTTTTGCCGCAGATGCCACACAACCACGTATCAGTATTTTTTCAACCAGCACAGATTGGGAAGCCGTTACGGGATTAAATCTGGCCGAATATCGCGGCAGTTTTATTACAGATAATCGATTGGTTGGACGTGGTTTGGTATTGTATTATTTAGATGGATTTCCATGCTATGGACTGGGCGAAGGGGTACGTGTATGGATTGGCCCAAAAGATAACCATGAACACTTGCGTATCGCGTGTGTTGCCGCGCCTACGGAAATAAAATTCGCATATCGCAATGCAACACGCGACGCAGACGAAGCAACAACAACTGGGATTTTGACGTGCCCTGTAACGGATAAGGGACGCGAATTGACAATTGATTTATCAGATTGTAGTGTTGGTCCAGACTGGGATGAATATAAGTAAGGTTTAAAATGTCTGAGTTAAGAAAATTTATTGTTTCCGAAGATGTAAATATTGTCCGTGTAGATAAATTCTTGGCAGAAAAGATGCCCGAATTTTCACGCAGTGAAATACAGAAATTTTCTATATCGCGCGAAGATGGTGCACCATTAAAAATGTCCGAAAAGATTCGTATTGGCGATGTGTTTATTGTTGAAATACCTGAAAAGAAAACAGATGTTGCAACTGAAAATATTTCGTCTGATTTTGATTTAGATATTTTATTTGAAGATGACGATATTATCGTTATTAATAAACCACGTGGTGTGGTGATGTATCCGTCTGCGGGGAATAAAACAGGAACACTGGTTCAAAATATTTTGGCGCATACAAATTTATCAACACTGGGCGGTGATGTAAGGCCGGGGGTGGTTCATAGATTAGACAAAGATACCAGTGGTGTTATGATATTCGCAAAATCAGACGCCGCATATCGCGAATTAATAAAAACATTTTCAGAACATAATTTAACACGAAAGTATATTGCTTTTGTTTGGGGAATTCCAAATTGGGAAGAAGCAGAAATCACTGGAAATATTGCACGTTCTTCACGAAACAGACAAAAAATGACAATGGTCAAAAGTGGCGGAAAACATGCGCATACAGATGTCGCGGTTGTTAATGCGTGGCCACGTGCCAAGGTTTCACAAATGCGTTGCACTTTATTTACTGGGCGAACCCATCAAATTCGTGTTCATTTGTCTGCACACGGTTTTCCTGTGCTATGCGACCCATTATATGGACGCGGCGGCACCAGATTGGGAACCGTTAAGGATGCAGATTTGTTAGAATTCTTGAAAGACAATGATGGACAGATGTTGCACGCCGAAGTTTTAGAATTAAATCATCCGATAACTGGGGAAAAATTGCGATTCAAAGCAAAATTGCCAGATGATATGCAAGAATTAAAATTTATTTTAGAAAATATCTAATTTGCTTTTACAAATTCACGGGCGACTTTTTTTATTCCACGTGTCTTAAATGCAACTGTTAAAATCGCACCAGAATCTTCGATAACAACACCGGCACCAAGTTCGCCATGTGTTACCAATTTCCCAACCATTGACGCAGGACGCGTAACTTTTTTTTGATATGGCATAGAATATGTATGCGGTTGCGAATATGAATTATATGTACGTGGGGCGCCACCTTGGAAATCAAGATAGCGGTTATCCATTTCAGTAATAAAACGACTGGGGGAATTATATTGACGCGAACCAAAAACCATTCGCGACATAGCGTTGGATATAATACAACGTGTTCTGGCACGTGTTATCGCAACATATGCAAGACGACGTTCTTCTTCGATGGCGCCTTCGTTAATTGATTTTTCGTTTGGAAAAATCCCATCTTCCCAAGCAGGTAAAAATACCGTGTCGAATTCCAAACCCTTGGCCGCGTGTATTGTCATTATTCGGACAACGTTCATATCATCTATGTTTTCTTGGGTGTCATTATCGTCCGTCATCATCAAAGCAGCCTGTTCCAAAAAATCGGGCAATGTATCATATTTCGATATCACTGATGTTATTAATTCACGAATATTTGATATTCTATCCGTGGCATCAGAATCTTTGGACATTGTCCACATTTTTATATATCCAACCCTATCCAGTAATGTTTGCGCCGCATCACGTGGCGACATAGACGCCCAATCAAAATCAAATGCCGATAAAAATTCGTCCGCAGATGCACGCAACTTTGGCGCCAATTGTGCATTACGTAACCCTGTCATTAAATTTGGGCCAGATGTACGGAATTTTTCAATCGCCTTGTCCCCAAAACCACGACGCGGTTTCGCAATAACACGCAAAAATGATATATCGTCAAATGGATATACCAATAACCTTAGGTATGCAACAACATCACGTATTTCCATACGATCATAGAACTTGGTCGCGCCTATTAACTTATATGGAATTTGGCGTGAAGAAAATTCTTCTTCGAAAATACGTGATAAACTGCCCGCACGAATAAGCAATGCATATTTCGAAAATTCACCACGTTCATCACGAAGAATCGAATCTGCGATTATGCGTGCTTCGTCCCAGTCTGTGGGCAATGTTAGAACATATACAGGTTCGCCAGTATTGTTTATATCAACGGCACGCAAATCCTTGCCCAGACGTCCACGATTATGTCTTATTAAAGAATTTGCAGCGTTTAAAATATTTGGCGTACTGCGATAATTTGTTTCAAGACGAATTATCTGGGCACCAGGATATGTTTTATCAAAATTTAATATGTGCTTTATTTCTGCGCCACGCCAAGAATATATAGACTGATCATCATCACCAACACAACATATATTTGGCATGTCTTTATCACGAGTTAAAAATCCAAGAAATTCCATCTGGGCATTATTTGTATCTTGAAATTCATCAACTAAAATATATTTAAATTGATTCTGATAACGCGATAAAACATCGGGATACTTATCAAACAATTCCAAGACACGTAATATTATATCCCCAAAATCAACCGCGTTTAATCGTGCCAATTCCGCATTATAGGCATTAAATAAATTGTCCTTGTTAGATAATGCAACAAGCCCTTTGTCTTTTATCGTGGAAAATTCTTCGATGTAATCAGACGGTGTTTTCGTAGATGATGTTAATAATGATTTTACAACCGCCTTTTGATCATCTTCGCCGAAAATTATAAAATCACGACGAAGGCCAACCTTGTCCGCATTGGAACGCAATATCCGCAAACATATAGAATGAAAGGTGCCACACCAAACATCCCCCGGAAACCACGCACCATCAGAAAAATTAGACAATCTATTTTTCATCTCGTTCGCGGCCTTGTTAGTAAAAGTAAGGGCCAAAACCTGCCAAGGTTGGGCAAGATGATTATTTAATATATACACAATACGCGTAGTCAAAACACGGGTTTTGCCAGTACCCGCCCCAGATAGTACCAATAATGGCCCTTCCGTCGTTTCAACCGCAGTACGTTGTTCCGTGTTAAGATTTTCTAGCATTAAATTCATCGTTCTATTATAATACCACAAACAATAATTATCAAGAACTGGAAAAAATCGATATGAAACGTATTATTTGCTTTGACATTGAAACAACTGGATTTGAATATCTGCGTGGTGATAGATGTATTGAAATTGGTGCGGTTGAACTTATTGATGGAAAAATCACAGACAATTCTTTCCATGAATATATTAATCCAGAAGGAAAAATTATTCCACCAGATACATATATGGTTCATAAAATTTCTAATGCGTTTTTGGAAGACAAACCAAAAATGTCCGAAATTGCGCCGAAATTCTTGGAATATATCGGCGATAGCGTAATCGTTGCACACAATGGATTTGATTTTGACTTTCCATTCGTAAATCACGAATTGGCGATGCTGAACCTGCCACAGATTCCACGCGAACAGCAATTGGATTCTATTGTTATTGCACGCAATCGCGTTTTTGGCCCAAAAAGTTACACATTGGATGCGTTGGCAAAATGGTATGGAATTTCACTAACTGCGCGTGCGGACGCACACGGTGCATTAATCGACGCAGAAATCTTGGCAAAGGTTTATCTTGAACTTGAAAATACTGCACCGGCCCCAGATGTTCACGAAATAATCGCGAAACAGCACGCAGCAATGTTGGCACATCCAAAAATTGGGGCGGATTTTCCTTATAGAAAGTTTGAACCAAAACCAGATGAATTTGAACACCACAAAAAATTTATGGAAGATATTACAAAATAAAAAAACTGCCATTGGCAGTTTTTTATTTCTTCTTGCGCGATTCTTTGATTGCTTTCCACCAACCTTGAGTTGTTTTCTTGGCACCTTTCCATATATTTTCTGCATCATTTTGTAAATTAGTTCCCATTTCATAAGATACCTTGCCGCCGATATCCGTCGCCATCTTTTCTGCGTTCTTGGCCATCCAATACGTCAATGCAAACACCAACAAAGAAACCCATATGTTTGGATTATCTATCGATGGAATACCACCCGCAGCGTTTAGTTCCACAACAGAAGACAACATACCCGCAGCAACAGAAATTATTATCGATAATATTACAAAAAATAGTGCCGCGTTTATAAATCTTTCAACCTGAACCTTTAATGATTCCGTTGTAAATAACTTTAAAAATCCGTTAAAGATGTTGCCCGCAATTCCCTTGTATGTTGTCTTGGCAGTTGTTTCGGCAATCGCGGTAAATGGCAACATAATTATTCCCAAAAATAAATCTGCGATAATTCCAAATGCCATAAAAACATAACGCCACGCAAGATATAAAAAACCAAACACAAAAACAATTCCGCATAAAAATCCAAATACACTATTACCAATGCTGGCCTTCATCCATTCCCAGCCCATTGCAATCGCACTATAACAAAAGCCAGACATACGGGTCGGAACACACATTATGTTTGCTGCGCTTATCGGGTCGATAATATTTTCCTTGGAAATATTTGCAATGGCGTATTTACGAATCGCGTTACACGTATCAGGTAAATTTATTCCCGCAACATTAGATACCGCATTTAAAATTAAATCTGACATATATGTACCAAGAAACATTATTGGAGATATAACAAGCGTAAACAACTGGGCAGCCCCAATGGACAGCACACCTATCCATACCACAAGCATTAAGCCTTTCTTGGCAATTTCTTTGACTTTTTCCTTGGCTTTGTTTTGTCCCGTTATTATTGTATAGGCTTCGAATGCAACCCAAAAACCATATGCAATAATTATAAACATCAAAACAAAACGAACCAAAGATGCGTCTAAAACCCGGGCAACCATGGAATAGCCATTCATAAATGCAAGCCCTACTTTTGCCTCTATCGGGACATAATTATCGATATTCTGGGTGGCATCTGGCGAATAAAATTCAGAAATATCATGCGTTAATGTATTTAAAAATATTTTTCTGTTGTTTTCGGTTGCCCAAGAACCAAAATCGCCAACATCTATCATACCAACATCATTTTCGCCCGTAACGTCCGCCGTATTCATATCGGCACAAAAAGATGTGCCAACCAACATTATACATAATGTCGCGGTTAGTATCGTTGAAAAAAACTTCTTTAATATTTTCATTTTTTATTTTTAATAATATCCGTTACTTTTTCTGCTATTTGTATTGGTGCTTTGAATGCTGCCTTGCCAATATCCTTGGCCCAGGTGCCAAAATCGAAAAATTCTTTGCCTTCCTTGCCCAGCATTTTATCAACCTTGGGACTGATTGCATAATAATATAAAAAGAACAAACACGCCATCATTAACAAAAATTCCCAACCATTTGATAAAAAGTCAAATGCACCTGGATATTTCCTTTCAACTTCTGCGCGTTTGGCGGTAAAGCAGTTCTTGAATTTATCGCCATCCATTTCACCATTAACCAGCGCAACTGATTCGCATTCAGAAAAGACATTCATAACAGACAATGTTTGTGCATCTGGATTTTCTGCCTTTTGACCCAGTAGCGGCGGTAACATTACGCTATATTCATCTGTGGGACCAGGGAAATAGGTGTCTGCACAATACGATACAGTTGCATAAACAATCAAGACCTTTAATGTTATTGCAACTATTCTTACCGCAGATGATACAACCATATCTATCCCTTTGGTTACAAGACCACTGGCCAAGGACCACGTGCCTTCGAATGCGGCGGCACCCAAAAATAGCGGCAAGAATATAATTATAAATATCAATTTAAATACAACTGATAACACCTGAAAAAATAAGTCAAAGCCAATAACCATAAACATTAATACCAATAACAAACCCGCCAGCCACGTTATGGCACCACCACCCATACCCATCCAAGCATAGTTCATCATTGAAAAACCACCCGCAGAACCCGCCAACATAACAGAATTTATATTTCCAACAACACACATAAATGGTTGTAATATCGGATTAAGAATATCGCCAGAAGTACCCGTTAATGCATTTATCGTGCCACATTGCGCAGCAGTGTTTACACCACTGGCCGCCATAGATAATTCCGCACCAAGATACATAACAGGACTTATTACTATGTTCGATATTGTCTTTAATGCGTCAACACCACCCATCCCAAGCGCACCAATCATTGCACCAACAAACATTATACGTAACGCTTGTTTCCAAACTTTATCAAACCATGGGGAAAATTCTATTTTCTTTTCTTTGTTGTCAATCTTTTCAGTCTTTTTCATTGCTTCAAAAATATACTGTGCACTGTATATGAACAAGAAAATACCAAATCCAACAACTATTAATATCCAAACGCTATCCAGCATTGCCGTCCAAAAACGTTCCGTGGCATCCCCAAGTACGGCAAATAATTCATAAATATATTTGCACATAAAACAACCATTAACCGTCGTTATGTCGCCATTTTCAACACCAGCCGCAGTTAAAAAATTATCCATACTGGTATATGTTATTGCACTGCCACCCAAAGAAGATGATAGATACCATATCCCCAACCCCAATGCCACGCACCACATAAATATTTTGACAGCCAATAAAATTATCTTTGCCTTTAACATTATTTACTGTCCTTTTTGTCCGATGCATCCTTGTCCGCAGATTTTTCACCGCCATTTACAATGGTCTTGGTTATATTCGTGGCGACATTTGCAACACCCTTGCCCAGTGTCATTATGTCTTTGGCCAATTGTTCACTATAATCTTTCTTTTCTTCGACGCCAAATGCCGATAACACCATTTTAGTAATTTGCGGTATTTGATCAAATATATAATTTAATACGTACACCAATGCAACACAACTTACCAGTGTCATTGATTCTAGGTTTTCTGTATTTAAATCGTCGGAATAAATATTACCACTGGTTATAGCATCCATTAATGAATTTACAGATGCATCTGGGGCAGAAAAGAATTTTGCAACAATTACCATTATAACAGTATATGTCAAAACAACCGAACCCAATGTTACAATTGAATTTATCAAATTCTTTATCTGGGCAATACCAACCTTGGACCCAAGATTTGTAATCCATTTCGGAACACTGTCTGCGTCTTTGAAGCCAAATGTTACCATTGATAACGGAAAGAAAAACGCAAATAATGCCATCGCGATTATAGTGTCTGCAAAATAACAACAATATTTAAAGAAAATTTTGAAAAAGGCCCAGGACAAGTATAAACCAATTAAAAATAATATAATATGCTTGATTAACGCACCAATCCCCAATAAAGCCTTCCAAGAAAATGCATTATCCATTACCGCAATCCCCAGTTTTATGTATGACTGAAACTGAGTTATTGTGGTTTTCATCAGCATTATTATCTTGTCCCGTAATTCTGGACGATAAAAACCTTCTTCGGTAATCTTCATCGGTTCATAGGTAACCTTTTCATTAACGATTTCATCCGTTGTTTTTATCATACTTTGACTATATACCAACGTTATATCTGCGATGGGTTCAAAGGTAATGGTCGTAATTAAACGTGGGAAAGAAACACCTATGCCCAACAAAGTTAATGACACCAACGATGCAATAAAAACCTTTTGAAATGATTTTTTTAGCCATGGGTCTTTTACATCATTTTTTATATTTTTATATATCGCATTTATTACAAATACTGTAAAAAGAATCCCAAAAATAACCAAACAAATCGCACTAAAAGACTCGTAAACCGCAGCCGCCGCAGTGGATACAATCTGGAACAATCTGTCAAAGGCAGCACAGCCCCAACACTGTATAGCACTATCCGTTAAAGAATTTAGCCAATCGTTCATTTCTTTTTAATCCATTTTAGAGCGGTGCCTATTTTTTTACCAGTGTTTTTAGTCCCCTGCCAAAACGTTTTTGTGTCTGAAATAACTTGTTTATGCAAGCTATCCATACCACTGCCGATATACATATCTAGTTGCTTGCGTGTCATATCAAATATTTTGAACATTAAATAAAATGTCAGCAACGCAGATATCCACGTAATCGAATGTTCGCCAAAACCAACCGCAGAACTAGAAACCTGGGGAACGTTGGAATATGCACTGCCCCCCGCGGCAACAACAAAGACCGATGAATTCCATTGAAACAGGGCCTTGATTATCGCAACATTTACACACAGAATAAACGCACAGGCTATCATTGTTATTATTAATTGCTGTAATGCCTTGGTTATGCCAGAAAACGCAGGCCAGATGTCAAACCATTTGTCATTCGGTTTCGCAACATAAGTCAAGACATAAAAAGGATACAATATTATCTGAACGCCGAAATTAAATATCCCTTGGATAACCAATAACGCCATAAAAATATTACAACTGAAAAATGTAAATATTAAAATAATACCAGTTATTAAATTCATAAAATCTTCGCCACCATGTGGGACCAATGTAAGCAAACCACGCAAACCACGCGTCAAAAAGTCAAATCCACGCTTTATAATCTGATTGTTTGCGTGCGATAAATCCGCAACAGGTTGGGTTAAAAATTCGCAAGATTCTTGGGATATCCAATCGTGTTTTAAAATATCTTCGGGGCAAGTAACATCGGGCGCTTTGATATTCGCTTCGTTAATCGAAGAAATTATATGCCCAGTATAGATAGAACCAAATTCAAGAAACGGATTTATTAACCACTGTGTCAGATAAACCGGCTTTAACTGCAATAAAACCAACGTGGCAATAACCGCACGTAACCCAGGCTTTAATATATTTGTCGCAATTTTAGTTCCCGTTACATCGCCACTATGCAGGCTATCGCCACCAGACAATCCAAACAACGTTCCCCACGTTTTGGGCAAATATAACTTAACAAGATACAAAGCCATTGTTATACCAAGAAACGACCAAACAAGTATATATATTATCCCGTCGCCATCGCCAACAAAGAATTCATAAGTACCCGTCGCAACCAACATCATCGCATCTAAAACACTGGGGACAAACGGCGCAAGGTTTAATCCATCAATAATATTGTCCGCATACGAAAACGACGGCAATAAAAATATTGCCCAGAAAACCGCACAAAATACAAGTTTTTTTAAAATTTTATCCCCCCAAATGATATTTTATGTTTTCAATTATATCACATTTGCGACAAAATATGATATACTTAAAAACAATGAAATGGTCAAAAAAATTTTGGATTGTGTTTTTTTCGTTCCTGCCGTTCGCATCAGGGGCGGTGGCGCCGTTATTAATACTGGGCATTGCAGGTATCGGTGCAGTTGCAGGTTTTTCAATATACCGTTCAATGGCGCCCGTAGATATGACAGAAACGTTAAAATTCTTTTCTAGTTGTTGGTCTTGCCAAATGTTTTCTGATATTATGGCAACAATATCTAATATATTGCCGCGCATATATAGCGCCGTTGGACACGCGATTATACCGGTGGCGATTATGTTGACCGCAATTTGGTTCACATGGCAATTATTAACACAATATATAAATTCTATATCGCAAAAAAGTTGGGATATGGCATCTAGTTTCGGTGTTCAGGTATTTAAACTGGGGCTGGTGTGCGCATTACTGGCGATGCCACTGCCCAAACTTATCAGCGATGTTGCGATAACGCCCATATTTAATGTCGGGTTAAGTTTAAATCGGATGGCCGTGCACGACGATACTTTTGACACATGTGTTGTAACGGCCGCAATTGTTGATAAGACGTCTATTAGTGCAGAAGCGGCAAATTCTGGGGTATTTTCACCAAAGTTACGCCATAATCTGGCGTGTGAATTGGGTGGTGTACATCAGATGACTGGCCTTGGGATGACGGTTGGATGGACCATGGTAAATATGGCATTTGATGCAGATTATATGCATAAAATATTATGGACAATACCATTTTTTCCAAATGTTCTGTTGCTTTTTTCCGGCGCGTTGGTGTTGGTACTATTCTTTTTAGCGTTGGTGCCAATTCCGGTGTATTTCTTGGAAATATTTATAAAACTGGCCTTGGATTTGGTAATGCTGCCATTAATGTTGCTGGGGTGGCTGTTTAAAGACTGGAAAATAAGCCTAAAAGGCGCAGGCAAATCGATTCGCAAAATTATTGATGATGTTATTTCTGGCACGCTTGGAATTGCGCTGACCGGCATTTTCGTTTCGTTTGCAATTATGTTTTTGCACGCAGTATTTGGCAACTCGAATGGGACAAGCACCCTGGCAACCGCAATCAAAAAAAACGATTCGAAATTTTTAATGGACGCCTTGATGATGAACAATGACAGCCTGATTACCGTTGTGTTAATGGGGCTATTCTTAGCAATGTTTATGTCAATGATACCTGCACTGATAAAGACACTGTTTAATGTTGAAATTTCAACAGATTTCTATGATAAAATCAAAACAAATTCAAAAATCGTATGGGAAGGCGCCAAGAAATACTACAAAAGTTTAAAAAAATAAAAAATCAAGTCCTTTATTTGCCCCACCCCCCCTTTTTTGTTTATTCCGAATCTGATATAATTCATAGCAATGACAAAGTTTCCGATTCTTTACTGGCCACG
>JAZRSI010000027.1:0-16040 GCA_045651445.1 Candidatus Enterousia sp.
ACATATCATTTTAACAAAAGCCATGAAAAAATTGGATAATATTGTTAAGCGAGAACAGGCATACATCAAAAAAAATATCAATAAAGCAAATGAAACAAAATAAAAAATTCCCGGCTTTTTTGAACATTTTTATTAAAAAAGCCGGGAATTTTTAACTTTTTATTTTGATAATTTTTCAACCAATTCAAACAATTGGGGACGCGATTTAAATAATAATGTTATCTGCCCTGCCCCGCCAAGACGTTCCGTTATCTTCACATCAACCCCAAGAGATTGTTTTATCTTGTTTTCAATTTCACGGACAGTTGCGGCATCTATCGTTTTTTTCGAATGCGCGCGCGATTTTTTCGCGCGTGGCGCAGACTTTACCAATTTATCAGTTTGGGCAACCGATAATTTTTCCGCAATGATTTTATGCGCCAATTCTTCGGGATTTTCCGCAACCGCAATCGTTCGCGCGTGCGATGCAGATAATTCGCCCTGCCCCACCAAGTTTTGAACACTATCCGGCAAGGATGTCAATCGCAACATATTACGAATATAACTTTCAGATTTTCCAATCAAACGTGAAACATCCGGCAATTCATAATCACAACATTCCATTAAATTCTTGTACGCATTGGCTTCTTCTATTGGATTCAGATTTTCACGCTGAACATTTTCAATCAACGCTATTTCCATCGCATTATTATCATCTATGCTTTTTACCAATGCCGGAATCTCGTTCAAGCCCGCCATCTTGGCCGCACGAAAACGACGTTCGCCCGCAACAATTTCATACGTATACGCACGATTCTGTACGTTACGCAATAAAATCGGTTGCAAGACGCCCTTCTCTTTTATAGACGCGGACAAGTCCGAAAGTTCAGATTCTGTAAAAGTTTTACGTGGCTGATCCGGATTCGCACCAATCTGAGCCAAAGGAATCTGCTTTACAACAACACGTTCGGTTGGTGTCAGTAATGAAATATCCGGAATCGTTCCACGCGACGCCGCCAAATCCGCCAATCCACGCCCCAATCCAAACTTATTCGCCATAATCGCCCCCTTCGGTTCTTTGTAAAATTTCAGTCGCCACACGCAAGTATGCCTGCGCGCCAGTTGAATTAAAATCATAAAACAATGCGGGCTTGCCATGACTTGGGGCCTCTGACACACGGACATTACGTGGTACAACCGTCTTGAAAACCTTGTCCCCAAAAGCAGCACGTACATCATCATCAACCGCGCGCGTTACAGTATATCTGCGTTCGTACATGGTCAATAAAACCCCCAGAATATCCAAATCAGGATTCCATTTTTCTTTGACTATCGATATTGTATCGGTTAACTGCTGGACCCCTTCGAGCGCAAAAAATTCACACTGTAACGGAATTACAACACTATCCGCAGCCGTCAACGCATTAATAGTTAAATACCCCAACGCAGGCGGACAATCCAGCAGTATATAATCATAATGTTGCAAAATTGGTTTTAAAGCATCACGTAAACGATATTCGCGATTTTCCATATCCAACAAATCGATATCCGCGCCCGCCAAGGCCTGGGACGATGGCAATATATGCATCCCAGGTACGGCCGTTGTTAAAATATTATCAGCCGCACTTGCCGTCCCCATAATAACACCATACGCGCTTTGACGGTGCGATGCACGCACAAAACCCAACCCTGTACCCGCATTACCCTGGGGGTCTAAATCAATCAATAACACGCGCTTTTTTACCGCCGCCAAAGACGCACCAATATTTATCGCAGTTGTGGTTTTACCCACCCCACCCTTTTGATTCGCAAACGCAATTATCCGTGTCATATTCCCTTTCCATATTTTTAATAACAATGTAAAGATAATAAAAAATACACGATTCGGTCAAGACTTTTACACAAACAAAACAAATATCCCACAATATCAAACACTTATCAACAATTTCATATGAAATAAAACCGTCGCTTCACACACTATATTTTTAACAAAAATACCGGCATTTGCCGGCTTTTTTGAATATTTTTATTAAATACCCATTATTTTCAACAACTTATTTTATATTTCATATGAAATTACCGGCAAAAACGCACAGAAATAATAAAACCATCGCCCGTCTTGGATGGGGTCAAATCATATTCAAATCGATATTTCTTTTTTGCATCTGCAATTTCGCCGGCAATTTCGCGACCTTTTAGTAAAAAAAGCCGGTATTTTGTGCGCGCAACATAATCCATTATCTTGGTCAAAGACGCAAATGCACGTGCCGTGAATACAAAATCTTCACTTTTTGCCGGTAAATGCCGGACAAATTCTTCGACACGACCATGATAAATTGTTAAATTTTCCAGTCCAAGGCTTTCTTTGACCGCCGACAAAAATGCAACTTTTTTGCCAATTGATTCTATACACGTTACACGCCACCCCAAAATCGCCAAAACAACCCCAGGAAATCCGGCACCACTGCCCAAATCAATAATAGAAACATCACGTGGTAAAACGTCCGCCAATTGCGCAGAATCCGCAATATGACGCGTTTCAATATCATTTAACGTACTGGGCGCAACCAAATTCATTCGCCCAGACCATTCGCGCAACATCTGCGCATACTGTTCAAATTTGACTTTATTGTTCATAAGCGCTATTGTATCATAACTATGAGAAAAATTGAAACTTTATTTATAGGTATCGGTTTATTAGCCATCGTTGCCGTGGTCGGCGGAATAATGCTTACCAATACAAATGATGCCGCAAAAAAACGCGATATAGCAGAAATTTCTGACACACGGTTTGGAAATTTCTTGGCCGCGCAACACGCAATTTATGTCAACGATTTTGATAGCGCATATTTGATGTCCACAAAATTTGAAGATACACATATCGCAACCGTTCAGGGTACAAAATACTTGTCTGAATTTCTAAGCGGGCGTATGCCAATGGACGCCAATTTGATGAAAGATGAAAAAAGTATGCCTTCGCAATTTATATACGATGCATATCTGGCGCGTAATGGTAATTGGCAAGAAATGTACAATAGACACAAAGAAGACCAATCACCATTGGCATCGCCGTTTCGTATATGGTCAGGTGTTGCAAATAACTATATAACAAAAACATTAAAATTTATCGACAAGTTACCAACAAATGATTCTTGGAAATCTTTCGTTCGTGGCCAAATTTATGCCGAGCAGGGCAATATAAACAAAGCCGCAGAAAATTTCGCCAAAGTTAGTCCAGAATTTATGAATATTAACGATTATATGTTCGTTATGTCTTTTTATAAACATAACAAAATGGATAAAGAAGCGGAAAATTTAAAGTACGAATTTACACGCAGGCCAGGTGGTATGTTTATGTTAAATTATGACAATATCCCAGATTGGTCTGTGTATAGCGGATATAAAAACGCGTTGGCGTTTGGATTGGTACAAAACGTTTCACATACGCAAATATTGATGTATTCTGATTTGGCTATATTGATGTTGCGTTTCGCAGAAATAACCGCACCAAAATTCGCAAAAGCAAATAACTTGGTGGATTATTATCTGGGGCAATTCTTTTACACAAACACCGGTAATTACAAAAGATACTTTTCAAAAGTAAGCCCACAAAGCCCTTTCTATCAGTTTGTTATGTTACGAAATATGGAAAAAGATGGTGATATAAAAAAGATGGAACAGGCACTGAAAGAATATCCTTTGTTTGTGCCAGCAATTAATAAACTTATTGCACACCATATACAACATGGCAACAAAAGGGCTGCGTTAAAAGTTATAAATCGTGCAATCGATGATGAAAGTCTTGATAATGCGGGCAGGGCGTTTTTCCTTAAAAGCAGGGCGCATATACACTTTGTCTTTGGCGATATCAAGGCCGCACAAAAAGACATCCGTGTTGCGGTAAAGGATATTAATATCGACCCAGAATTACTATCTTTGCAGGCAAAAATATGGGCGCACGAAAATCGTGAAATCGAAAATGCTTATGATTACGCAATGACATTGGTTCGCAAAGACCCATCTGATGTGTTTGCGTGGGATACACTGGGGTACGTTGTTGCCGTACGCGAAGGGGTCGATGCGGCGCTTGATATGCTGGAACGCGTTGGTGAAGTATCACGCACATGTTCTTCGTTATTTGTACAACTGGGTGATTTATATGCAACAAAAGGCGAAAACGACAAAGCACGCGATGCATATTTACAAGCAATCGATTTATCAGATGATGGATTGGTTGTGGTAAAAGATGTTGAAAAGAAAATAAGGAAACTAAAATGAAAGTAGGTATTATTGGCGCAGGCGCCTGGGGAACCGCATTAGGAATTGTTACCGCACGTGGCGGCGCAGATGTTATTATGTGGTCTTTTGATGGCGAATATAAAAAATTTGAAAATGTACAGATGCCGAAGAACCTAAACGTAACAACCAATATGGCAGATGTAAAAGAAACTGATTTATGGTTGGTCGTTACACCTGCGGCTTTTTTCCGCGAAACAATGCGTAAAGCGCGTGAATTTTATAATGGGCAACCTATTATAATCTGTACCAAGGGCGCAGAATATTCAACAAATCAATTTATGTCAGAAGTATTAAAATCTGAAATCCCAGAATGTAATGATTTGGGCGTCTTGGCGGGCCCACAATTCGCCGCAGAAGTTGCACAAGGAATACCAACAGGTTCCACATTGGCCGGAAATAACAACGTTATTGTCGCAGGACAAAATGCGCTTAACAAATTATACCTTAGCCCAAGTGAAGATATTATTGGAACGGAAATTTGTAGCGTTGGTAAAAATGCAGTTGCACTGATTTGTGGATACAACATCGGGGCAGGCAAGGGCGAAAATGAACGTGCGTTAATATTCACACGTGCGTGGAACGAAGTTATGAATATCGGATTGGTAGCAGGCGCAAAAATGCGTACATTCCTTGATTTATGCGGAATAGGGGACTTGTTCTTGACCGCAACAAGCGAAACCAGCAGAAATTTTTCTGGGGGCCTGGCCATTGCACGTGGGGATGCGCCATCAGGTACAGTCGAAGGGATTTTTGCATTACGCGGTTTAATTGCGCATGCACAAAATTTAGGTGTCGAAGTTCCAGTATTACAAGAAATGAAAGTAAAATTAAACATTTAAAACAATCCCCTAAACTGGGGATTTTCTTGTAAAAAAATAATATAAAATAGTACTTGCGTCGATTCGTAAAAATTGTATATACTATATATATCTGATAGAGAATTTATTGGATTTGGTGGGAAAAAAAGAACAATGCTTAAAATAAGACAAATCTTTGTTATTTCGTTATTTTTTGCTTTAACTTCTGCTGTATCATATGCAGAAGAAACGTCCAGTGTTTCGGTTGTTTCTGGTATTGCAAGTACGAATTATGTTGATAATCAAGTAAGTGGTAAGTTAGATAACTCTTTTGAAGCCAAAGATAAAATACTTGTAACCAATCAAGAAGGCGCCGTAGAAACCGCGTCCAAGTCCGATGTATTTAATTATGTTCCTGTTGGAACAGATGGGACGGGTGGAACCGCAAAAATGTGGATAGAATAAAAAACACCGGCAAATGCCGGTATTTTTTTATTTATGCTTTTTATTCTTTCTTCAAAAATTCTTCAAGCCATTTATTATCAAAGTTTAATTGTTTTACATCTTTGTTCTTTAATAATTTTTGCTGTAATGGAATTGTTGTTTTTACACCTTCGATAACAAATTCATCCAGCGCACGCGCCGCACGCATTATACACGCGGGTCTATTTTGTGCATGTACAATCAATTTCGCAATCATTGAATCGTATGTTGGTGGAATTGTATAGCCAGTATAAACCGCACTATCCACACGAACACCAAGACCACCAGATGGTGCATACATCGTTATTTTCCCAGGATTTGGAACAAACGTTTCCGAATCTTCGGCATTAATGCGAAATTCAATCGCATGACCGTTCGCAATAACATTCGATTGGTTATATCCCAATTTTTCGCCCGCCGCAATTCTGATTTGTTCACGAACCAAGTCAATACCATAAACCATTTCTGTTACAGGATGTTCAACCTGTAATCTGGTGTTCATTTCCAAGAAATAAAATTTACCGTCTTCGAACATGAATTCAAATGTTCCGGCATTTGTATATCCCATTTTCTTGGCCGCGGATTTACAAACCTCTATCATATCATCACGTTGCTTTTGTGTAAGAACCGCCGCAGGGCATTCTTCCATAACCTTTTGATTGCGACGCTGTAATGAACAATCACGTTCGCCAAAGATTACAACATTACCATGCTTGTCGCCCAGTACCTGAAATTCAATATGACGGGGATGTAATAATAACTTTTCCATATAAAGCGTGTCGTCGCCAAATGCAGATTTCGCTTCGTTCTTGGTTAATTGAAACGCTTCGGCCATTTGTGATGCATCCATAACAGGGCGCATACCACGACCACCACCACCGGCAGACGCCTTTAACATTACCGGATAACCTATCTTTTCAGCAATCGATAGCGCATCTTCCAATGAATCAACAGAACCATCAGACCCAGGAACAACAGGTAACCCACATTCAATCGCCGTTTTCTTGGCATTAACCTTGTCCCCCATTTTCGTTATCATTTCAGGTGATGGACCAACCCATATCATACCATGCGATTCAACCTTGGACGCAAAATCTGCACGTTCTGATAAAAAACCATAACCCGGATGAATCGCATCAGAATTCGTCAACAACGCAGCAGTCAATATCGCAGATTCATTTAAATATGAATCCTTGGCCGCAGCAGGTCCAATACACACAGATTCGTCCGCCAATTGAACATGCATCGCATCACGATCCGCGGTCGAATATACCGCAACCGTTCGTATCCCCATATCGCGACACGCACGTATTATACGCAATGCAATTTCACCACGATTGGCAATTAATACTTTTTTTATTTGGGACATTTTATTATTCAATAATTATTAATGGTTCATCAAATTCAACCGCCGCACCATCAGACACCAAGATTTCTTTTACAACACCGTCTTTGTCCGATTTTATTGGATTGAAAGTCTTCATAGCCTCTACCAAAGCGACTGTATCGCCGGCCTTGACAGATGCGCCAACCTTGACAAATTGGTCCGCACCAGGTTCCGGGGCCAAATATACAACACCAACCATTGGTGATTTCAACGCGTATCCAGCAATTGCCTTGGGTTCTGATTTCTTGCTAGAAATTGTTGTATCCGCCACAGGCGCACTTGTTACCGCAACCGCCTGTTGCTTGGATAAATGAATATGTTTACGATATACGCCAAACAAAAACTGACGTTCTAATTCTAGTTCTGTAATCCCCATTTCATCCATTATTTTTGACATGGATTCAACGGTTGCACGAAAAGACATCTTTAATCCTTTATGTATAATTTACTGTCTTATAATACGTGAAATTGTACCATATTTATATTACTTGTCAAGGGACAGGGTCGTATCCAAACCCACCACCAGGACGACATCTGGCAATGCGTTTTAACCCCAACCAGGTACCACGAAATACACCATAACGCATAATCGCAATACGGGTATATTCACTGCAACTGGGGGTAAACCGACAGACCGCACGACCGCCTGTGAAGGGCGATATCGCACATTGATAAATTCGCACCAATGAAATTGCCACTTTTTGGGGTAGGGTGGGATTATTTTTCGTCATTTATTTCCTGCTTGCGTATGTAATGCAAAGCCTTCTTCATAGCAGTACGACCAGTTGTTCTGTCCGCATCCAAGATTGCACGGCGCGCAACAAATACATAATCCCATTCCGGACGCAACATATGTTCACAATGCGCAATCCAATCACGCAATAGACGCTTCGCACGATTTCTGTCCACCGCGTGCTTAAACGTTTTCTTGGTAACAATTATCCCATAACGCGCATCATCTGGAAACTTCGCCTTTTTAGCACGCGCCAAAAAATAGGCACATTTGCCAGTCGGGTCGTTTGGACCCATCGCAAAATCAAGATGATTCTTTATAGTATTTCGTTTCATAGCGCAAACATAATACCATATTATCAAATAAATCAAATAAATTTATTGGGTTGCCTTGATTTTTGTAATATCGTGATTTATAGTTCAAAAAAACTTTTAATCTTATGGGGTAAAAAATGTATAACTGGTTAATGAAATTCTTTTCCGCAGATATGGCAATTGATTTGGGAACTGCAAATACCCTGATTTACGTCAAGGGACGCGGTATCGTTTTAAACGAACCTTCTGTGGTGGCGGTGGCTGAAAACCGTCTTATGGGACGCAAAGAAATACTTGCCGTTGGAACAGAAGCAAAACAAATGTTCGGTCGTACCCCTGGGACTATTTCCGCCGTGCGCCCATTACGCGACGGCGTTATCGCAGACTTTGAAGTCGCAGAAGAAATGATTAAATACTTTATCCGCAAGGTTCATCATCGTAGCCCATTGGCCGCACCGCTGATTATTATTTGTGTGCCTTCGTGCGCAACACAGGTGGAACGACGCGCAATTCAAGAAGCAGCCGATGCCGCAGGTGCACGCAAAGTTTATATCGTCGAAGAATCAACCGCCGCCGCAATTGGAGCAGGGTTGCCGGTTGAAAAACCTGTGGGGTCAATGGTTCTTGATATCGGTGGTGGAACAACAGAAGTTGCCGTTATGTCGTTGGGCGGAATCGTTTATTCAAACGCTGTGCGTACCGCAGGCGACCAGATGGATGTCGATATTATTGATTTCGTTCGCAAAAATAAAAATCTGTTGATTGGGGAAAATACGGCCGAAGAAATAAAAAAACGCATTGGTACCGCAATTATGCCAAAAGATAAAACAAACGAATTAACAATGAAAATCAAGGGACGTGATTTGCTATCTGGGACGCCACGCGAAACAGTTATCACAGAATCACAAATCGCCAAAGCATTGGAACAAACAGTTGCAAAAATCGTCGATACCGTTCGTCAGGCATTGGAATTAACACCGCCAGAATTGTCCGCAGATATTGCCGACCTTGGTATTGCAATGACAGGTGGCGGTTCTTTGTTGCGCGGATTGGATGTTGCAATCCGGGCCGCAACGGGGTTGCCTGCGTTCTTGGTTGATAATCCATTGGCATGCGTTGCATGTGGTAGTGGAAAAATGTTATCTAATTTGGACAAGAACAAACACGTTCTGCAAACAATGTACTAAAAATAATTGCCGGCAAAAACGCCGGCTTTTTTGAACATTTTTATTAAAAAAGCCGGGGATTTTATATATTCTTTAAGCCGTGTTCTGTTGCCATAATAAATGTTATTAATTGATAATTTGTTGGACGGACGTTGTATGTAATTAGATATCGATATCCGGCTTCGCTGGTGTTCATAATGTTACACATATCTGTAAGTGTTAAACCACATTTTTTACGAATTTCTTCTATTTCCTGAGCAAGTCGCATTTTTACCCCCGTAGATTCAAGTAAAAAACCACCCATTGTTATAGGTGGTCGGGCGTTTTCAAAATCACACAACAATGACCCCGCTGCCTTTGGTAAAAACCTATTGTATAACAGCGAACACCCGACCATAGTCAGGTAAACGATGCGAAAACATTCGCATTTTGGGTACGGTGCATTCGCATCGTGTTGTATGGGCTTTGAAAGGCCCGAAGCCACATCCAAGTGGTTTCACGTTTGATTATAGACACAACAAATATTATTTGCAATTGTATTTTTCTTTGATATAATTCAGTTCGCTTGGGTGGTTAGCTCAGTTGGTTAGAGCGTTACGTTGACATCGTAAAGGTCGTTGGTTCGAGTCCAATACCACCCACCAGTTTTAATTACAGGATAATAAAAAAATGCGAATGTACAATTAATCTTGTTCAAAATTCAACGGGAACCTATGGACGCCCCGTTGGCGTCTGTTTTTTTAAACAAAAAAAGGGCTATAAGAAATGGCAAAAAAATATCTTATCACTTCTGCACTACCATATGTTAACGGCGATTTGCATTTGGGACATTTAATCGGATGCTATCTGCCAAGTGATGTATATGCACGTTTTTGCCGCGCAATGGGACGTGATGTTTTGTTTATTTGTGGCGCCGATGAACATGGAACAACCGCAATTGTTGGGGCGGCCGCTGAAAATATGCCCGTTATTGATTATAACAACAAGTATTATAAAAAACATTTACAGACAGTTACTGATTTTAATCTGTCGTTTGACTTATACGGACGCACACATACCGATAAGCAAGAAAAATTAATTCATGAATTGTTCACAAGACTTGATGAACAAGGCTTAATCGAAGAACGTGAAACTATTCAGCCTTTTTCCGTGGATGACAATATGTTCTTGGCAGACCGTCAATTAGTCGGCACATGTCCAAAGTGCGGATACGAAAACGCACGCGGCGACCAATGCGATAAATGTAGTGCAACGTACGAAGCAACAGAATTAATCAACCCACGAAGCACTATTTCAAATAGCGCAAATATTGAAAATAGGGCGACAAAAAACTTGTTCTTCTTGGCGTCTAAAATCGAAGAAACGTGGAAAAAATGGTTGGCTGAACACGCACCAAAATGGTCAAAATCTGCGGCCGCAATCGCACAAGGGTGGGCAAACGAAGGGTTGCGCGACACATCAATTACACGTGATTTATCATGGGGAATTCCTGTGAATAAACCTGGGTATGAAAACAAGGTTTTTTATGTTTGGTTTGATGCGCCATGGGGATATGTTTCAATATCACAGGCCGCAAATGAAAATTGGGCAGACTGGTGGAAAAACCCAAATTCATATTATGCACAATTTATGGGAAAAGATAACGTTAAATTCCATTCCGTATTTTTCCCAGAACAACAATTGGCAATGAACGATAATTGGAAAACCGTCGATATGTTAAAAGGGATGAATTTCCTGAATTTCGAAGGTGGAAAGTTTTCTAAATCACAAAAACGTGGAATTTTCTTGAACGATGCAATACAAGAATTTCCCGCAGATTACTGGCGTTACGCGTTGATGGCATCTGCCCCGGAAACAGATGATACTGACTTTACAATTGAACGCTTCGCGGATATTGTGAACAAAGATTTAAACGGTATGTTAGGGAACTTCATATCACGCGTATGTAAATTAACCGCAAAAAACTTTGGAAACAATATTCCAAAATCTGGCGCACGTAACCCAGAATTAGAAAACGAACTTAATGCAAAAATTGCGGAATTAACTGATGCGCTGGATGCGTGTGAATTTCGTAAATCAATCGCTGCTTTGCGCGGAATGTACGCAATCGCAAATGAATATATGACAAAATGCGAACCGTGGGCATTAATTAAAAATGGCGATATGGATGGGGCTGCGGCGTGCCTTAATGAATGTTTCCAGATGATTGATTTATTTGCACGCGTATCTGCACCATTTATACCAGATGCCGCTGAAAAAATTCAGGCCATCTTCACACAAGTACAAGATTTGTCTTGGCCAACAAAATACGAACATCGTATCGCAGATGGGGCAGAATTTGTGGTGCCTGAAAACTTATTCAATCGTATCGATGACGAAACCGTTGCTAAATTGATTGAAAAATACACACCCAAACAAATTGACAACAGCCCAAAACCAGTTGTCGCCCAAATCGTAGAAGTAAAAAATCACCCATCACGTGATGATTTGCATATATTGTCTGTGGACTGTGGTGGTAATGAAAATATACAAATTGTTTGTGGCGCACCAAATGTTCGTGTTGGATTACGTGGTGTTTTGGCACCAGTTGGTTCTAAATTACCAGGTGTAAAAAAACCATTAACACAGCGAACCGTTGCGGGATTTGAATCTTTTGGCATGATGTGTAGTGCCGCAGAACTTGGACAAGGAACAGAAGGGAATCAAATAATTGAATTGGATAATTCTTATAACATTGGGGATGAATACAAATGAATGATTCTTATCGAAAACGTAGGGTAGAAATAATTTTTGATGGATATCCTTGTCATAATCAGGGTTTTGATTGTAAAAGATGTAAAAATTCTTTGAATTTTTGTAATCAAATGAACTGTAAATTGGCAAATTATGTAATTGAACGTCTGAATGGTGTTACGTTCACATATGATGCAAACGCGCCTAAAATTGTTATACCATGCGCAGAAGGGCATAATAATTTAGGCGACGCTATGCAAGTGGTCAGACGCGCAATAAAATTACGTAACGACAAACGATATATTGAACGATAAAATGTCCAACATACGATTAGTTTTGGTTTCTTGTTGTGCACCATGTAGCGCAGGTGCAATAGAACAATTGGCGCAAAAACAAATCGATGGGGTGGATGATTTTATTGTCCTGTTTTATAACCCAAATATTTTTCCAGAATCCGAATATAATAAACGGATGAACGAACAAATAAAATATTGTGAAAAATGTGGTGTTAAATACGCAGTACTTGAATATGACCATGACGCATGGGTTGACGCAATACGTGGATTTGAAACAGAACCCGAACGTGGGGCGCGGTGCAGTTTGTGTTTTGAATACAGATTTCGTCGCGCGGTTAAATTCGCACGCGAAAATGGATATAATGCAATCGCGTCTGTGTTGGGTGTGTCGCGACATAAAAACCAACAACAAGTTGATAATGCCGCTGAAAAACAGTGTACAGATATAATATATAAGCCCATAAAATGGGACGAAGGATTACGTGTGCAAATTAATCGTGAATCTGATTTTTATCGACAAAATTACTGTGGATGTGAATTTAGTATTAGAAAGATATAAAAAAGTTATTTTCTGACTACGCTTGATATTTTGTTTTTTATTCTTTATAATTTATTTGCATTGGGTAACTGGTGTGGGGTGTAAGAGCCTCTTAACAGAAAAAAACTCCAATAATGGTTGGAGGGTTGCGAATATATTGAATAAGCACACTATTACTGTTAATAGCTCTTAACCTCCAACCGCATTTGTTTTTGCAAAAGCGGTTTTTGTTTAACAAAACAAATATGGGGGATAAAATGAGTATAATTTTAGTAGATGCAAAATATTTTGGACAATATTTTAGAACCGCCAGAAAGATGATGAGATTAAATCTTGGGGATTGTGCAAAGATGCTCGGAATAACCCGTCGTCAGGCATTAAAAATAGAAAATGGTAAATTATTAATGCCTGAAAGGGTTATTGAGAAAATTATGGTCAATGGTATGGCAATGATTTTATGCAAAAAAAGAAGATAAAAAAACACCGGCTTTTTTGAACATTTTTATCAAAAAAGCCGGTATTTTTTTACATTCTTGGACCACGCATTGGGTTCGGTTTATTTTGATTTGTATTTTTAGATGCTGCGCCAATCCTGCCAACGATAATCTTGTCGCCCGCCTGTAATTCTTCGGATACGATTTCTGTTTCTGTCGCCGTTGATAAACCCTTGGTATAAGGAATAATAATAACTTTATCTTCGCGCAAGATTATTAAATGGGTCGCAGGACTTGCGCCATTTGCATCTTCGATAATATTGTTATAATTGCGTACCAAAAACGCAGAATTTGCCGCCTTCCATACATTATCACGTTCTGAAATAATAATTGTTACAAAGGCAGTCATACCTGGCATTAAACGCAAATCAGAATTATCAACATCTATCACAACCGTATAAACAACTACGTTTGATGTCGTGGTTGGCGATAAACGTATTTGACGTACAACTCCTTGGAATGTTTCTGTGGGGTATGCATCAACTGTAAATGATACAGGTTGCCCTTCTTTGATTACACCTATGTCCGCTTCGGATACAGCGGTTTCAATTTGCATTTTAGTCAAGTCTTCGGCAATTTCAAACAAGTCTGGAGTCTGAAACGACGCCGCAACCGTTTGACCAACATCAACCTTGCGCGAGATTACAGTCCCATCAACCGGTGATACAATTGTCGCATACCCAAGATTTGTTAACGCACGATCATACTGCGACTGCATACGATTTACAGATTGTTCCGCCTGTTCGTATTGGGTCTGGGATTGTTCCATTTCCGCACGCGAAATATAATCCCATTCAAACAAAGATTTGTTACGTTCATATTCACTTTTCGCAAAGTTACGTTGTGATATTGCACTATCCAAAGATGCCTTGGATTCATCAACAGTTGCCTGTAAAACAGATGGCTCTATCGTTAATAAAATATCACCTTTTTTTACCTTGGAATTAAAATCTACGTAAAGATTATCAATTGTGCCAGAAACCTGAGAACCAACGTTTACAGTATTTACAGGTTTAATTTCGCCAGTTGCACTTACAACCTGACGCAAATCACCGTGCGATATGTTTATTGTTGCAAAATCCAATTTCTTGTCGGTGTTCGCACCAAAAAATAATTTCACACCTATAACAGATGCAATAACCAATAATATCCACCATTTTTTGCGCCAAATAAAACGAAAAATACGTCCAAAAAAAGACCGCTTTTTTTCAGGTGTAACAGGTGTAGTAATTAATGTCTTTTTTGTCTTCTTATTCTTCATCTTGTTCTTCCTTGTTTAATTCCGCCTTGATATCACCAATCGCCAGCGCAACCGCAGCGCGCTTTACAAATAAATCGTATTTAGCCGCATTATTTTGTTTTTCCGCATCAACCAGTTCTGACTGTGCCGTCTGCCAATCTAACATTGTCGCACGACCAACACGATACATACCCGCAGTTACACGTTCGCTTTCCGTTGCAGACTTTAATAATGTTTCCGTTTGTTTTAATACGTTCTGTGCCGTATTGTAATTATGATATGCCGTAAAAATATCCAAGGTTGCATTATCCATGGTATTACGTTCCGTTTCAATTGCACGTTCATAGTTCGCCTGGGCGGCACGCGCATTGTACAAATTCGCAAAACCCGCAAATAGTGGCATTGACGCACGAATACCGATACTGCCGCTAATCTTGTCATTGCCCGCGCCAAATGTTTCGGCGGGGGTATCGTTCCAAGAAATTGACCCAGACGCAGAAATCGATGGTAAGTTGCTTAGAAAAGTACTATTCCTGCGATGCCATGCCGCATCTTTGTTCGCGGTGGCGCGTAATAAATCAGGACGTGTTTTTTGTGCCTGATCAAACAATTCTTGTAATGTTTTTGATTCTTCGGAATCGCCGATTTCAGAAGGCATATCCGCAATTTCTATGTTCTGATTCGCGGCAAAAGATAATTTACTTAATAATGTTCCCTTGGCAATTTCACGATTATTCTTTGCACGTTCTAAATCTAAATCACGACTGGCCAATGTGGTATCTGCCTTTAAAACATCAGCCTTGGCGACAACGCCGGCCTTGAATTTTTTTTGCGCGGTATCACGTGCGGTCTGGGCCACCGTACGCAACATTTCAGCAGATTTTACATCCGCATCCGCCTTTAACAAAGAATAATAAGAACCAATTATAGAATAAATATAATTTTGAACCGTTTCATCGTAATCAAACCCAGCCGCACGCCATGCGGATGTTGCCTGATTTAAATCTGCCAAACGTTTGCCAAAATCAAATATTAAATACGATGCAGATAACGATGCGCCGTACGACCAATCGCCCCACTGTTCATTACGATATGGTAAATTCGCAGACGCAGATGCATTAACACTGGGCAAATAATCTGCATAACCCATGTTCTTTGACAACCGCGCAGATTCATACGCCAAATAAGATGCGGTCGTTTGTGGATTACGGCATAAACCAAGTTCTATTACCTGGGGTAGGGTTAATTTTCCAGTTGGAACATCATTACGTGTCATACAATCATCCGCCGAACAAAATGCAGAAAACGGCATCATACACAGTAATACCAATGATATTTTTTTCATAAAAACACTCTCTCTGATAAATTTATTGAAAATTATACAAATTTTTCTATTGAAATACAAATATTTTTTGCTTAATATACGTTTGCTTGTTTAGGCCTGGTGGCAGAGTGGTTATGCAGAGGACTGCAAATGCTTGCATGCCGGTTCGATTCCGACCCAGGCCTCCACTTCAATCCATCCCCGTTTGGGGATTTTTTTTATTTCGAAATTGTCTTGTAAAGACCACGTTTCTTTCC
>JAZRSI010000028.1:0-5877 GCA_045651445.1 Candidatus Enterousia sp.
AAATGGTGAAGATGCGAAAAAATGGCAAGAACAAAAAGACGCCGCCGCCAAGAAAAAGAAAACTGGTATGATAACGGCCGCGGTTGGTGCCGCCGGGTCTTTGGTTGGAAATTTGATTATAAATCGTGATAAGAAAGACAAAGATAAAAAAACAGAATCTGATGAAGAAATCGCCAAGAAGTACAAGCCGGTTTCTGATTTGGCAACGAACGTTTCGAATTTGCCTACACCGATCATAACTTGTCCAGAAGGTACTACCGGTACATATCCGAAATGTGAAAAGAATACCTATGTATCGAATGATTTGACATACAATCCGACTTCAAATAAATTGGAATCACAATCAAAGGTTGATACAGAAAAAGTTGTAGCGGCAGAAAAACAGAGGGAACAAGATAAATTAGAAAATAATAAGGAAGGTTCGGTTACGGTTAATTTGCCATCTGTAAATATGTTCGAGATAAATAGCGCCAACTTAACGGGTGCGTCAATGAGAAATTTGAACGATTTTATTACAAAATTGGAAGCAACCGGGGCAAAAGATTGTTTTATACGTCTTGAAGGGTTTACGGACCCAGTTGGGGATGCTAATTATAATTTCAAATTAGCAAAGCGACGCACAGAAGCCGTTGGTCAGTATTTGGATCGGGCAGATAAGAACAATATAATATCGTATTGGGGTAGCGCTGTATATAATGGTGATATATATGGCTATGGTTGTACGTGTATGACGGGCATAAATCCCAATACAATTCAGGTATTTGCAGATTGTTCCAGAGAAGAGGCTAATAATCCGGAATATAAAGAATGTTGCGGGGATAAATATTGGACTTATCATGTGCCGACACGTTTTGCGCCATGCCGTCGTGTTGAAATGACGGTTGAGTGTGATTTTCCGGATGAAGAAAAGAAAAATTCTATTGAAGGGGTGGTGTCTGGTGTGGAGAAGTTATTGAATGCAAGTGAAAAAAAGCCAAGGTAGTGTTAATGCAACTGCGGTTAAGAATGCTTTGTCGGGGAAAAGTGGAACGACTAACTTTCAACTGATAGACACATCTAATTTGTTTAAATAATGTTAACATTCCTAATGTATCAGGATTAACTTCTGTTCTGAGAAATAAAAATTAGTTAATTTTTATAGACCCTATCCCTGCCTGCGCAGGGATGACATCACTTCGTTAAAACTTCGTGGTGCAGGCAAAAAAAAGAAGTTCTCCTCCGTTGGAGGAGTACGGCGCAGCCGGGAGGTGGTAAGAGAGCGCGAAGTATGGGGTACATAATTACGAACGCTCTAACCACCCCGTCCTGCGGACACCCCTCCAATGGAGGGGAACTGCCCACAAAATTTTCAATTTTGCGGGGCCTGGCGGCGGGGAACTATCTCGCATCGGGGGCAGGGGAACAATTTTTTTAGTAAAAATTGTCATTCCTGCGAAGGCAGGAATAGGGTCTATACAGTGCGCAGTGAAACGGAGCAAATTTACCACTACCCCGGCACCTTCGTGCCACCCCTTCGCCAGCGAAGGGGATTAACCCGCCCCACAGGCGGCAGGGGAAATTTGCATAAACAATTTTTTTTGCTAAAAAAATGTCATTCTGGGGCTTGGCCCTGGAACCAAGGTTTTGTGCGTTCACTCACACTAATAAAGTTTGGTAAATTTTATAGACCCTATTCCTGCCTGCGCAGGAATGACAAGGGGGAAATGCAGGAATGACAAGGGGGAAATGCAGGGATAACATCACTTCGTTAAAACTTCGTGGTGCAGGCAAAAAAAAGGGCGCAGGGATAACAAGAATCAATGATTCTTGTAAAAGTAATAAGGAATGGTTCAGATGTTGAATAATAATTTGTGGAAAATCATAAAATCTTAATCTTTATATGATTTTTCGCTTTCCATAATTTTCTTTTTATGTTAAAATGAAGTAATTAAATATGGAGTAAGGGGATGTCATTTCTTCAAAAAATAACTGGTTTAATTGCGTTTATTGGCTTGATTCCTGCGGCAGACGCGGTTACGGCACGTCCAAGTGTTATGAATACTGCGACCGCGGTTTCGTCAACCACGGGGACGGTGCGTCGTATGCCGACAATGACGTCTTATCTTACAGGTGGTTCTATAACGGGTTCGACATCCGGGTCAACAACTGGTTCAACTTCATCGTCTTCGTTGTTGGAAAACAAGGAATGTATCGATACTTATACCGAATGTATCAAAGGAGAAGAGGCATGTGGTGCTGATTTTGGTGAATGTACCACAAATGTCTTGTTTCATGCAAAAATGCCACAGTGTATAAGTACTTTGTCCCAGTGTGCCAGTGCGGGGATTAATAGTTTGTTTGGAACGTCTAATGTTGGGGCGTTGACTAGTGTTGCAACAACAAATTCTTATGGCGAAGTTACCAAGTATTCTTATCCGACGGATAGTAGTGTTCTTGGACAAATGATTACTGCGGCGGCGATTGAAAACAAGTATGATACGTCAACGTGTGTAAAGCGTTATACGTCTTGTTTGAAAAAAGAAAGTGTTTGCGGTGCGGACTTTGAATTGTGTACCACGGATAAAGAATTTAAAAAACAACGCGTGTTGTGTGATTCAACGTTGGCGCGTTGTCAGGGTGATGGTATAACGGAATTGTTTGGTTCTTCGTCTTTGACGGCGGCACCAACGGTAACAAGTCGTGTCGGCGAAGCAATCGCCGAAGGGGCGGCCTTGGCGGCGGTTAATGCGGTTTCTACTTGTTACAAGGTTGTCGATCAATGTATTTTAAATGCGTGTGCGGCAAATCCTTATAAATGCTATGAAAACGCAGAACAAAAGACAATCGATATTGTTGATGCAATTAATAACGGTACACCAATTACACAGGTTGCAGAAATGGTGGATATGAGTAATCCGTTAACAAAATCTGCGGTGGCGGCGTATGTTAAAAATTCTTGTTTGGATACAATTGGTTCGAACAAGTATTGTCATGCGACTTTCTTGACGGATGGTATTATGCCGACTGCATCGCAATTACGCGACGAAGATAATCAAGAAGAAGTTTATGATGCGGCGTATTCTGCGCGTTATAATTCAGCAATGAAGGCAAAAATTACAGATTTGGTTAACAAGTTTGATACCAAGGCCAAAGAAAAATGTATTGATACAATTAAAAGTTGCGCAATGCGTACGTGTGGTAGTGGTTCTGGGGCGGCTTGTTATTCACAAGTCTTTGGTTCCAAAGACAAGTCGATTAATAATGATTATACACGTGATGAAATTAAAATAGGGTGTATGTCTGTTGTAAATACGGATGCGAATTGTCAGTATGCGGCACAAAATCCAAATTCAACGGGTACATATAATTATGCATTTATCAAGACCGATGCGTTTGATACTTTGTTCCCTGAATACGAAGAAGATGGCGGCGCAGATCCAATTGGTGTTGTTGCGGCGTTGAATTCTGCGTTGGCGACCAATTATAGTGATGCGGCAATTGCACAGATGAAGAAGCGTTGCCAGAATGTCGCGACAAGTTGTGTTCGTTCTATGTGCGGTAATGATTTTGAAAGTTGTTATCGTAATCGTACAGATGTTTATTCGGACCTTACAAGTACTGGAAATTCTGCATTTGACAAATCTATGAACAAGGTTGGTGGTGTTTTGGATTACACTGTTATCTTGGGAATGTGTGTGGATACCGTAAAGAATGCAAGTGTTTGTGAAGAACATTTGGCAATTGAATCCAGTAAATTAAGAATCAAGGGTAAGTCTAGTGCTTCGTCTTGGGGTGGGGCAACAACCGTTCGTTCTGGCTGGATTGATGCGGGTGGTACATCCAAGATGACCGAAGAAATCGAAGAAGTTCAGAAAGTTGATGAAAACGGCAAGGATATCTGTACCGATTCCAAGGGGGACGAAGGTATTTGTGATACGGTTGGACCAAATGGTGCATATGATACACCGGTGATGATTGCATATACGACGTATATAGAATCGCAAGCGGCAAGTACTTTGTTCAAAGATTTGATTTATGATTTGGAAATCGAAGCGCAGGCAAAGTATAACGCGGCCCTGACACGTGAACAAAATATGTGTATGTCTTATAATGCCGGTGGTATCAAGGGAAATCGTGATTTGGGTTCTGCCTACATGTGGGTTAAGTTGAAATCCAACAAGGTTCCAGCAAATTATGCAACCAAGGGATTAACAACGGGACAATTTATTGCAAGTAATGATTTGTACGGTTCATTCTGTCGTGCACGTGTATCAATTCAGTCCAATGATAAAACTATTCAGGACGTAATCAGCAAGGGCGCAGATTGGGCAACGGCGTACTTTGCGGTTGGTGATACATTTACATGTGGTTCTTGGATTCCACAAAGTGCATTGGATGCAATGGCCCAGGCAGTTGGTGATAGGGCACGTGATGCAAAAGAAGAAAAACAGCCAAAGCTAGCAGGCTGGATGGCGGCCTTGGGCGCACTTGGTGGTGGTGCGGGCTTTGCAGCACTGGGTAGTAGTATTGCGGATGGAAAAATCCTGACTGGCTTGACCGGCAAGACCAAGAAATCCCAACAGTTGAAAACAGAACAATGCGACAATGCACACAAAGGATATTCTGCATTGGGAACAACATCTGATTTATCAACATTTTCGGCGTATATTAATAGCCTGACATCATTGGTTACCAAGAATGATGGGAATACGAGTTTGGTTATAGACGCAAATAAGGCGTTTAACGATTTTCGTATAGCGCGTTCGGGTGCGGCTAGTGGCAAGACATATGAAGAATGTTGGAGGGAAAAAAATCCGTCTCTAAATATGGCGACTGCTTTAGACTTGGCACAGAAATGTTGTTATTATCCTTATGATATGGATAAAAGCAAAAACGACTGTTCACTCAATAATTGTTCTGATAAAAATGCTGCTGCTGCTGCTGCTGCTGCTGCTGCTGCTGCTGAAAAATGTATGAGCGATTCGCTACAATCTGCGGAGAACAAAAATAATGAAAATAATATAAAAACTCCTGCTGCTGCGCATATTGAATTAAATAATAAGGTTAATGATTTGTACAAAGAATGTTTAGAATTGGCAACGCCGGATGATAAGGACAACAAAAAGCGCAAGGCGGTTACGGCGGTTACTTCCGTTGTTGGGGCCGCAGGTAGTGCCGCGTTATTGGCAACAATGACAAAAAAGATTCAAGATTCTAAATTGGATGCCGCAGAACAAGAAGCAATCCAAGAATTTATGGATGCGGTTGGAGCAAAGATAACTTGTTATGTTGGTGGCGATGAAGCCGGTACATATGGCGATACCATAGAATTAACACTGGAATAAAAAATCCCCCGTTTGGGGGATTTTTTTATTTTGTTCTAAATAAAAATTGTTATATAAAAAAACTTGTCATTCCGTGGCTTGACCACGGAACCCAGGTTTTGTGCGTTTACGCACACAAATAAAGTTGGGTAAATTTTATAGACCCTATCCCTGCCTGCGCAGGGATGACAAGAATTAAAAATTCTTGTAAAAAATAATGAAAGACAGGCCTGGGTGCGAAAGTCAAGCCACGGAATGACAGAAAGTTGAATTTTCTGTTTTCGTTTTGTTACATGGAAAACTTCGTTCCAAATAAAAATTGTCATTCCTGCGAAGGCAGGAATCGGGTCTATACAGTGCGAAGTGAAACGGAGCGAAATTTACCACTACCCCGGCACCTTCGTGCCATCCCTTCGCCAGCGAAGGGGATTAACCCGCCCCACAGTGGGCAGGGGAAATTTGCAGAATGTTATTGGTGCGCGTTGCGCACGGTTGGGGGACCTATCCCTGCCTGCGCAGGGATGACAAAGAAAGTGAAATGACACCACTTCGTTAAAACTTCGTGGTGCGGGCA
>JAZRSI010000029.1:0-13481 GCA_045651445.1 Candidatus Enterousia sp.
ACCACCCCGTCCTGCGCACACCCCTCCAACGGAGGGGAACTGCCCACAAAATTTTCAATTTTGCGCCCCCGAAAAAAGCCACGGAATGACAAAAAAAACGCGCAGGGATGACACCACTTCGTTAAAACTTCGTGGGGCGGGCAAAAAAGATGGCGCACCCAGCAAGTCTTTGCCGTATTTTTATTTTGCTAATTATTCATCCAATGCTAAAATAAATATGCCCAATTCATTTGCACGATTAATAACGGCGGGCTTGTTCACAACAAAACACGTTTTTGAATTTACAACTATCCCCCTTAAATGTGCCGCATGAACCGCGTTTACAGTATCAACACCAATTGCAGGAATATCGATGCGTAAATCCTGACCAGGCTTTGTCATCTTGGCAAAAACACCGCTAGATTTACGTTTTTTTGAACGCATTTCAACAACACGGTCCAACATGCGGGCGGTGCCTTCGGCCGCTTCGACGGCGATAACCTGCCCATCAACAACAACAGATGCACCAATATCAGCCGCACCGATGGTGTGTGAAACCTCTATGGCGCGTTCAATATTTTTTGTATCAGATTTTGATGGCTTGGCCTTGGTCTGAATACCCGCGTGTTCAAATGCCAATTCAGGCGCCAAATCCTGGGCAGCAACGATTTCAAAACCCTGCCCTTCTAAAACATTATTTAATGCAACAGCCATAGAATCATACCCCCGTTGATGTTTCATAATTTTTAATAATGTGCGAAACGTCCAAAAATCAGGACGCAAGTCAGATAAATTAGGATGACCCAACGCACCAACAAATGTTAATTTCCGTATCCCACGACGACGGAATTCACGTATTGCGCGGCCACCACCCCCAAGACGAACAACCATGTCCGGCGATAAACGCGCATCATAAAAATTTTTTAGCCCAACAACAAAGACATCCCATCCTGCACGCCGCAACGCGTCCCGCGTAAAAAACGGTAAATCCAATGCACCCGCAACAAGGGCAATCTTATTATCTGTGTTTTTATTCTTCATGTTTTATATGGTACGAATAAATCGCACTGGAATCAAGTCGCAATTTATGATAATATTTTATTAAATCAAAGTAGGCAAAAAAACAAATGAAAAAAGTATCTTATATTCTTGTTGGGCTGATTTTCAGCACCGGGGCAAACGCAACATACGATGCCAAGACGTTTCAAAACGAAATTTCTAGTGGGCTTGATATATTAACCGCAGAGGTTACTTATAAAGAAATTATAGAACCCGCACCAGGTGAATTGGGGGCAGAAGTTTATCAAGTGGCAAATGCAGTCAAATCTGATGATGTAAAAATGTTCATCCCGACGTCTATGTATGTACGAATGGGCGCAGGATTGAATTTAGGATTTGCAACCGACAAGGCTAAATACCAAGGCGAAGAATTTGAAAGTTCTGGCAGCTGGACAACACAAATTGGTTTGGGGTGGAATTTATCTTCGTACGTAAGAACCGAAATCGATTTCCAAAATTCTAGCTTTAAATTTTCTGACCTGGATGGAATGCAGGCAACATACAACACAATTGGCGGAATGCTGTATTTCGATTTGGCGCGCAGATACGTCGAAATGGGCGACGTTACAAAACGCAGAACATTTGTTCCGTTTATTGGTGTGGGCGCTGGCTTTGGCACTTATGAATTCCAGGGCGAAAATGGTGCGGACGGAATGCTGATTGCGGCACCACGCGCAACAATTGGGTTTAATGTTATGATAAATGACTTAATCGGGATTGATATTGCGTACCAATATCAAATGGCGATTGGCAATGGATTTGGATGGGATGTGCGCAGTGGTGGCGCAGATAACATCAGCAATGTTATGGCAACAATTCGTGCAAACTTCTAGGGTAAATGTATCAAGGGGATAAAAAATGAAATTAAAATACGCGTTAATGGCAATATCTTTGATTCCAATGGCGGCAAATGCTGCGATACCATATCGTACAGAACAAGTAAAATTCCCCAGCACACAAAATGATGATGAAGCATTTGCCAGAATGCGCCGTTTCTATATAGGCGGTGCGTACAATTTCGCAATGTGGGATAACTATACCAACGACAAAGGTATTAGCATCGGCGGTAAAACAAGTCATAATTTCGAAGGCTTTGCCGGAATTCGTGTCTTTGACACATTTAGACTAGAAGCCAATTATATCCGTACAAACGCAGAATATAATAAATTAACACTAACTGGTGATACCGTTTTCTTGAACGCAATATGGGACGCAAGAATCGACAGTATGTATAAATTATTCCGTAGTCAATATTTTATCCCATATGTCGGAATTGGCGCAGGATTGTCTTGGAACAGCGCAGATGATGGCATAAAATTAGATAAAAAGATTTCCCCAACCGTTGCCGCATTGGCCGGTATTGGGATTGAATTTAACACAATATTTGCGCTTGATTTCGGATATAGATATTTCTATATGTTTAATCCAGAAGTTGATTTTATTTCTGGGTTTAATCCGATATCGCATCAATTCCGCGCAGGCGCACGTATAAGTTTCTAATGAATACAAAATGCCCTTGGTTTGAAAAATGTCGAGGCTGTAAATTTGACTTTACGGCAAGTGATTATCGCACAAAAAAGAAGGATGAAATAAAAGACATCACAACAACACAATCACCGATATGGCTGTCCAACGGACAGCGCATACGTGCCGACTTTTGTTTTGCATCCGGAAAATTTGGTTTTTATGAAAGTGGAACAAAAAATATAATCCCCGTAACATATTGCCCGAATTTAATTCAGGAGATAAACGATATCCTGCCGGGGGTTACAAATCTGCCGTGGGGTGGCGCGGGCGCATGTCTGATAACAAAATGCGAAAATGGAATTGATATCGCAATAACATCATCCGTCCCATATTTTACCCCAGAATTTCGCAGTGCTGCGCAAAAAATCCCCGCCATCCGAATAACCTGGAACGGTAAAATCATAAAACAAACGCAACAACCCGTTATAAAAATCGAAGATAAAATCGTTGACTACCCAAGTGGTGCTTTCTTGCAACCCAGCAAGGAAGGCGCAGACACACTGCGAAATCTTGTTAAAAAGTATTCGTCAAACGCCAAGAAAATCGTAGATTTATTCTGTGGATTGGGAAATTTTACCTATGCAACAAACGCAGATGGTTTTGATATTGTTGGATGCGGAATAAAACGCGACCTTTTTAAAAACCCACTAACGCTGGGGATGCTGAAACAATATGACTGTGTTATTATGGACCCGCCACGCGCAGGCGCAATTGAACAATGCAAAATTTTGGTAAAAAGTGATATCAAGCGTATTATTTATATATCCTGTAATCCAAATACGTTTGTTCGCGATATGAAAATATTGAATAATGGCGGATACAAGACCGCGGAAATAATTCCTGTTGATCAATTCGTTGGCAGCACACATTGGGAAATCTTTGCAATCTTTGACAAAGAATAAAATCAAACTTGAAAACCTATCTTTTTTATGCTATTATCATCGGCGAAAACACTTTGGTTCCCTTTAATCGGGGCGGGCTGTCGAAAAAACAAAACGACAAGTCGGGGCATTTCTTGGATGCTTGAATGTACGTTGCGAATTTATATTTATCGCGGCGAACCAATCAAAAAAAAAAATAGAACAAATACAACTGATACAAGACATACGACAAAATTCGTGGCCTTGGTTTGATTGCAAAGGAGTCATTAAATGAAATATAAAAAAATCCTTCCGTATGCATTGTCTTTTATGGCATTGTTTCCCGTTTCTAATCCTTGTGGAACAACAGAAAAGGAACAAAAAAATAAAATTAAAACAGAAACCAAACAACTGCCCCCAATTGATTTGCCAAAAATAGTCGATTCTTATCCAAAGGGGAATGATGTTATCTATGTTTATAATAATGGCGCAAAATACAAACGCAGCGGCGGTACACGCGCATGGCGTAATTTTAACCCTGGGAACATTCGATATTCTGACTTGGCACGGGAAAATGGTGCAATCGGCAAAGCCGGCGGGTTTGCAGTATTCCCTGATGAAAAAGTCGGGACAAAGGCGTTGCGTGCACTACTGATGTCAGATGCGTATAAAAATCTAAGCATCGAATCTGCTATCTTTAAATATGCGCCACCACACGAAAATAATACCGAACATTATAAGTGGTATATAAAAAAGAATGTCGGGATTAAATCTGGGACAAAAATATCACAACTTGATAAAAAACAAATGGACGATTTGATAAAGTTTATAACTATTATCGAAGGCTGGAAAAACGGCACAGAAAATATTATCACATATGCCGACACAACAAAAAATGTAAAAACACTTTAAAAAAAACGCCACTTGGCGTTTTTTTTATTGCGTTATCTTGTGCTTGATTTCACGAATACGTGCCAAAATTTCACGCAAATCCGCGTCGGTTGCCGCAACGGGCACCTTGTTATTTACTTCGTCCGCAAGAACAATACATAGCGTTGCCAACAAAGAACTTTCCGGCAACGGACCAATTTTATCCAAAATTTCACGGGCGCGTGCATCAACCATTCGCCCAAGTTCAATTAAACGCGATTCTTGGCCGTCTTCGCAGCCCATTGGATAATTTTTATTAACAATTGGGATTGAAACAACACTCATTTCTTTAAACTTTCCAGTATAGATATAGATTTATCAATCATTTCCGTCGCACGCGCATTTTTATCCCGTAGGGAACGTACCTGCTCGGTCAAGATGGCGACCTCTAAATCAGTTTGCTTGCCAGCATGTATGGCAGTTCCACGCAAACGCGCCGCAGCATCTTCTAGTAATGACAATTCTTGAAAAATCTGTTGTTTTATATCTGCCATATTTGCATATTAAGACATTTTTTATATGCGTTCAACCCTAAAATATGATATAATGGTTTTATATATTGTGGGGGTAAATTATATGAAAACTAAAATCATTTATATTTCTGGCAACGAAATCTTTGAAATGGCTGAAATCCGCGCTGCTTTTGATGAAGTTCGCAGTGCACTGGGGTTGGATAAAGACACCATATTGTTCGGCGTACCAGTTGATAACGACAACGCATTATGTCAAGAAAATGTATCTGAACAAACACCCGATTCAACTATCGAAATTATGCCAGTTCAAGATATTACAAATGAAACAGAACCCTCACAAGTCCAAGATATAGAAAGCACAAAACCAATTGAAAATACAGAAAATATTATCAACAACACTGTCCCAGCAGATTCAGAAAAAGACACAGAACAAAACACAGAACAAGAGAAAGTTATTCCTATCTTGTCGGTCTTGGCGGGACAACCAATCGAATCGGATGCGGAAAACATCACAGATGATGTGTCGGATGAAACAGATGATGTTATTGAAAATACATCCGAAAACGAACCAGAAGCCATCGATTCCACAGAAGATATTGATGATTCCATTCACGCAGTTACAACTGAAATCAATATAACTGCGGAAATTGCCGCACCTGTTATCGATGAAGAAAATGTACAAATTGAAAAAACAACTATCGTTAATATGGTTGAAGAACCTGCACCAGTGGCCAGCCAAGAAAAAACATTCGAAGATTTATTGGCCAGTATAAAACCACTGCGTGAAGATTCTGTTTTAGATACAAATCTAGAAACGCCCGAAATAAAACCAATTGATGATTCTGATTTCTTGGACGCAGAAGCAGATGCAACGTTGGAATTATTGGCATCTGAATTCGCGGAAAATCAAGACAAGATTGTTACACCACAAAAAAGTCAACCACAAGGAAAAATCGGAAAACTGAAAAATATATTGCCATTTAAAAAGGCAAAACGTGATGATAATGGGATAATGGGCGACTTGTTCGGATGGGCCGGTATTGCCGCAAACGATGACGACTTTACTATTCCTGGATTCTTTGCAAATGCTGCAAAAAAACAAGGCGCATAATGAATTTTTATGAATACAGACACAATTCTTAGACTATTACAAAACGCAGGCTTCTATGAAGTACGTGCCGATTCGAACTTTGTTTATATGGAAGACCCGTCGTGTATCCTGCGCGGATTTGAAACCTTTATTGAATATATGTGGATAATTATCACTATTATCACGGGCATATTACTGTTTGGGATGGCGGTTTCTATTATTCGGGGCGCAAAATATTCAAGCGCGTTTACAAATCTAAGAAATTTATTGTTAATATTTGGGGCGTTGTCTGCCGTGTACCCGATAATGAACGTTCTATATAACGGCGATTTGTTCGCCAAGGGATGCAAGACATTCTCGATACCGATTGCTGAAATCAACAAAATGCTTGATTTGAAAAACGAAAAATTTGGAAAATACAATCAATTTGAAGAATTTGAAACGTTGGTTATTTCCGATTCTGGGGCGGTATATACCGAAGATTTGGAATCTTATCAACAAGACAACAATGGATATAATGCGACAACACAAATAAATTCTGTGTCGGGCACAACGGATAATCCCAGTTCAACATCAGCCCCCGCGCCATCGGTAGCCACCGTAACACCCGCAACGGGCGGAACATCGGCGACATCTGCGCCCCAAAGACCAATTTTAGCGGGCAATTTACCAAACTATGCAACCGCAGATGGGAAAAATGTAATATATCAATTCCCCGACGGACACCGTGAAAAAAGAATAAACGGAACACGTTCTTGGCGAAATTCTAATCCAGGAAATATCCGATATTCTGATTTTTCAAAACGTGTTGGCGCAATTGGGCAAGCCGGCGGCTTTTCCGTATTCCCAGATGAAGCAACCGGAATGTACGCAATCGAAGCACTGCTGCGTACGGATAGTTACAATAAACTAACCATCGCTGGCGCAATCAGCAGATACGCACCACCGCACGAAAATGATACCGCCGCATATCATAAAAGATTAGAAAACCTGACTGGAATTTCAATAAATAAACGTATGGCAGATTTAACACCACAAGAATTAACAAAAGTTGCAAACGCAATTAAACAAATAGAAGACTGGGAAGAAGGCACTATACAAAGGATATGATAAAAATGTCTGATGAGCAAAAGGGTTCTATAAATTTCACTACAATTATAATGCTGCTAATAATTGCGGTGATGGGCGTTATGGGTGTTATGATGCTTGACAAGGAACAAGATGATAATGTTGTAAACAAAGTTGCGGCCAGTCCAAAAATTTCAACCACGGCAAAAGAAAATTATAAACCAAGCATTTTTTCCGATGGACTTAGAAATGTCGCACAATCGACAAGTTTTAACCTTGATGAAACAGGCGCAGGTATCGCAAAATCAGATATGTTCTTGGTCGATATAAATCAAGACGGTTATACCGATAAAATCACAAAAACACGTAATGAAACGGGAACTGCGCATTTCTGGGAAGAATACAAAATCGAAATTAATAAAAATGGTAATTGGTATGATATTACACCAAGTGGATTCCGAACAACCGAAGGAACAGAATGCGCATTGCAAAAAATCCAATTTGTCTTTGAACCTAAATTCAAAGTACTAAAAATTTCACGCCCTTGGAAAGAGTCTTGGACAACACCAAGTGAGGCCACAAAAACTATTTATGAAATGAAAGATGGTAAATTGACCCAAACAAAAACTGAAAAAATGGGTGTTATTTGCGACGTATCGCAATTATTTCTTGAATGAAGATTCGCGCGACCAAAATGATTCTGCAAAAGAATAAATCACACCGTTCGCAGTTACAAGGATATGGTCCAATAATGCGACACCAATAGACTGTAACGCATATTTAAGCAATTGTGTTACCGACGCGTCATCCGAAGAAAAATCATTATCAGACGCAGGATGATTATGAACCAAGATTACACTTATCGCATTTAACGCCAAGGCACGCGCACATATTTCACGGATATAGACACCCGTTTCGTCCAAAGTTCCACGTGAATGTACTTCGTCTTTGATTAAACGCATATTACCACCAAGAAATAAAACATGCATTTCTTCAACGCGACTTGTTATAACCAACGAACGACAAAATTCATGTAAAAATTTATCGTCTGATAAATATGTATCTGACTTGGCTTGATATGTATATGATATCAAGCACATATCGTGAAATAACTTTATCAATATTGCTGTGCTGCGCCCAACACCAGATATGGCAACCAATTCTTCGAACGGTGCATGCAAAACAGAATACACACTGCCAAAATGTTCCATCAGTTGACGCGACAAAATACGAACATCACAACGTGGAATTGCATATGTTAAAAGCAATTCTAACTTTTCAGTATCGGTTAACTGATTGGATAAAAACTTTTCTTTTAACCTTTCACGATGTCCGATATGAAACAGATTATCCGTTTTTGACATTATTCACGAACCATCTTTTCTGTAAATATTATTGCACCATCTTCGGTAATACCAATTGTATGTTCCCACTGTGCCGATAACCCACCATCAACCGTACGCGCCGTCCAACCATCGGCATCAATTTTACATTCTGCGGAACCTGTGTTTATCATCGGTTCAATTGTAAACACCAAACCAGGAACCATTTTTACCTTGTCCCAACGTTTGTCGTAAAAATGATAAATCTGGGGTTCGTCATGCATAACCTTGCCAATGCCATGACCAACAAAATCGCGTGAAATAGAAAATCCATGTGGTTTTACAACCGCTTCTATGGTTTTTCCGATTTCAGACAACGGGACACCCGGGGCACAAATAGATATTGCCGCATTCAAAGCATCTTGGCAAACTTGGACCAATTTTCGGGCCTGGGGGGAAACATTGCCAATCATAAACATACGCGACGCGTCCCCGTGAAATCCCTTGAATTCCGCAGTCAAATCAACGTTTACGATATCACCATCTTTTAAGATAACATCATCACTGGGGATACCGTGCACAATAACATCATTTACAGAAGTACAAATATTCTTAGGATACCCCTGATACCCTAGGTCAGATGAACGTGCACCGTTTTCTTTTAAAAACTGTGCAACCATTCTATCGATTTCACCAGTTGATATGCCCGCACGAATATAAGGCGATATAAAATCAAAACAACGGGCAACAATGTCGCCAACCGCGCGCAAGCGCTTGAAATCTTTTGGTGCATAGACAGATGATATCATTTTAATTCCTTCGTTTAATTGCGAATCTTGCGGCACGCGCAGATAATTTTAATGCAAAATCACGCAATAAAATTTCCGCCGGCATACCAGTTGTTCGAAGTTGACGTTCCAGTTCATTCAAGCGAACCAATACATTTGTTATTTCCGTATCAGACCATATCTTTATCGCGGTTTTAAATTTTTCTTCGACTTTCCAAAATAGTCTTGGCAACTGTCCGTCCACAACCGCCGTTTGTAATTTCTTGAAATGACTATCCAGCATACGGATTAACATATTTGGTTCTTTGTTATCGTATAATAGTCTATCCAAGGCCGTCATTGTTTGCTGAATATATCCCGCAGTTAACGAATACAAAAATTCATCCATATCCGCCGCACCTGTATCGGGCAAACACTTTTCAACATCGGATAATTCTATGATATGTTTATCATTAACATATAACGCAATCTTCTTTAAAAAGCCACGGGTTATTCCCCTATCCCCGCCAAGATGCGTTGTCATATACGCCATCGCATCAGGGGTTATCTGTTGAATCCCAGAAGATGCAGATAATTCATTTCTTATTAACGTTGCAAGGGTACGTGCATCATCCGTATAACACGCCAACGCCGCCATATCATCGGCACCTTCGAATAAACTGCGCAGGCCACCACCCGCACGTAAATCCCCAGCAGTTACAATAACTGTTGCACATAACCCAGAATGAGAAACCAATTCTGAAACCAACTTGGCACACGCATCGCCCGCATTTGATATTATTACCATCTTGCGACCACCAAACATTGATGGCATACAAGCCTCGGCAAAAAGGGCGTCTTGTTTTTCGCGCAAATCATCACTATCCAGCGCAAACATATTGTCCTTTTCGATACCAAGTTTTTCAATTGCTAAATCACAATATTCATCAACCTGGCCCGCGTCAGGACCATATATTAAAACAGCACGTATTTTTTCTATGCCAGATTTAAAATCAGAATCACGCCACTTCATTATTTACCAGAACCCGTTTCAGAATATTTATGTGTTTCGGCAATCGCACGCGCACTTATCTTTTCTGCCAAAACACGTATTGTATTTTGAACCGCGTTATTATAAGACGCATTCGACGCAACCAAATAACGAACAAATGTATATGATTCAGACGCACGTTCCGTACCAGATGCAATCGTCGTACCGCCAGACGATAAACGATAATGCGCAGTTAATGATACTTCTTGCCACGATGCATCACCGGTTTGTTCCAATGCCTTGTACTGTGTAACAGGATTATTCAATGTTATATCCAACGTATATTTTGCACCAACTTCCCGTTGGCCACCAAACTTGGCCCACAAAGCGTTGCGCAAATCAATCCCGTTTATACCACTTATCGGCGAAACATAAATGTCCGTATCCATGCCTGAAAACATCGGTGTAAAGCCACAACCAGATGCAATTATAACAAAAGCAAATAATAAAAATTTTTTCATATTTTTTTGTTTTCCTGTTGCAATTTATTTCTATATTACCTAGACTTTTTATAAATCGCAAGGGGGAATGATGAATATTTTTATCATGATTTTGGTTTTTATATTTATGGCTGGCTATTATATGCTAGATACCCCAAGCCAACATATGGAAAAACACAGCACAGAATATGCAATCACCCAATCAGACCTAAGGACGGTTGCACAATGTACCGCCGCCGCACATAATGCGCAAATTAACGGTACAATTTTTGAAGATGTTTGTATTGAACAAAATAATATAGTTAGTCAATTTGTTTGTCTTGATAAGAAATTACGCGTTACAGATTGTGATGGGCAAAAAAACAAAAAGCCTGAATACAGTTATATTGTTACCACCACTAAAATAATAGAAGATTCTGAACATAACAACATTATGGAAATTATGGAAGAATACTATTCTGAATCAGGGACATTTGGACTATTCCAAGACGGCACAATTATGTCAGGGGGAACCGCAACAAAACGCATCGTCCCAGCAGAAGTAATCAAGCAAACGGATTTACAAAATGGACAACTGGTTTACTTTACACAATACGATATTCCCGACGCTGGGACAGAATACACCACCGTCCCTGCCCCGGATATCGTTTGTCCAACAGGAACCGCAAAAACATATAGATTTGGACGCTGGCAATGCGTCGGCATAAATGTAAAAACAGATTGTGGTGGTGATATGATTTGGGATTCAGACTTGGCAGAATGTGTACCTGATGAATCCAGAAAGCCATTGTGCGCAGAAACACAAACCGCCGTTATGGTTGATGATATTTGGGAATGTATAAATCCGTTCCCTGAAAAGGCGTGCCCAGAAAAAATGATAGCCAGATTAAATTATAATACACTGGAATGGGAATGTGTTGTTGATCCAAACACAACACAAGATACAAAAAAATGCGATACGATTGTAAATGGGGCGATTTATGGTTCACTGGGGACAACACTGCGTGTACCACAATCATCGTGTACAGACTGTGAACGTATGGTTACAGATATGGAAACATGTACATCATATTGCGTTCCAGATGCAACCAAAGTTAATTCCCCAGAATGCTATCCCGGTAATGTACGCGAATGCAGTGGTCCAAATCGTGCGTTCTACTTTGGATTTCCAAATCGAAACTATATTGCAAATATCGAAGAATTTTCTGATGTTGCAATACCGTTGGATAAAAAACATTCACAAAATAGAAAATTTAATTGTCTTGATTGCGGCGAAGGCAGAATTGATGACGCATTGTCTAAACCGCCTTATGTTGCAGTATGTAAATAAAATTTGCCAGCAATAAAACTTTTGTTTATCAATATATTTGATATTTTGTTTTTATTGAGTATAATAAGCTTGCATAGGTGGTGTTATCTATGTGGGGCGTAAAGACCTCATGAATTAAATTCTCCAACAACGGTTGGGGGGCTGTGAATATATTGAATAAACAGCGCTATTGATTCAGTAGTCTTTAACCTCCAACCGCTTTTGATGTTCAATTGCGGTTTTTTATTTAACAAAATAAGGGAGGATTAATATGAGTGTACTTTTAGTTGATGCAAAATATTTTGGACATTATTTTAAATGCGCCAGAAAAAATTAGGAATTAAACGGACAGATTGCGCAAAAATATTCGGTATAACAAATCGACAAGTTTTAAATATAGAAAATGGTAAATTATTAATACCTGAAAGAATTATTGAAAAAATAATAACAAATGGTTTCGCTATCATTTTGTGTAAAAGAAGAAAATAATAAATCCCCCGATTGGGGGATTTTTTATTTTGCTTCGTCTTCTGGGACAACGGAAACCGTTCTGCGGTCGCCATTACCCTTCTTGAACTTAACAATACCGGCAATCTTCGCAAAGATTGTATGATCTTTACCCATGCCAACATTCAAGCCAGGATGTACAGATGTACCACGGTGACGAATGATGATGTTGCCTGGGATAACACGTGAACCACCAGATTTTTTAACGCCCAATCTGCGTCCCGCAGAATCGCGTCCGTTCATTGACGCCGAACCAGCTTTCTTATGTGCCATAGTATCGACTCCTTATGCCTTGATGTCTGTGATTTTCAAAACAGTAATGAACTGACGATGGCCCGCAGTGCGGCGATAGTTTTGGCGACGTTTTTTCTTGAACACCAAAATCTTGTCAGCGCGTTTCTGTTCAACAACTTCTGCAACAACCTTGGCACCTTCAACGAATGGTGTACCAACTTTGTCGCCGACCATTAAAACTTGGTCGAATTCTACCTTACCTTCGGCATTCAGTTTTTCAACCTTGATAATATCGCCCATTGCAACGCGATATTGTTTGCCGCCGGTTTGAAAGATTGCATAATCGCTCATATCTTCTTTCTCTTGTTTTTTTGTTTGTTTATCGTTCTTTTTACGTCATTTGACGAAAAGTTTATGCAAATTTTATGTTTTTTTGCCAAAAAGTCAAGCCTTTTGTTGAAAAAATTATGCAAACACATATTTCATACCCGAAAAACTAAAAAAAAACAGAAATTCTAAATTTATGTCGTCCCGTGGCTTTTGCGAGTGAATCCCCACGGTCCCAGTTTTTTGTGCTTTATTATTGGTGCGCGTTGCGCACGGTTTATAGCCCCTATCCCTGCCTGCGCATGGATGACAAGAATCAGAGATTCTTGTAAAAGTAATAAAGAATTATAACCTGGGTGCGAAAGTCAAGCCACGGGATGACAATTTTTTTTAGAGCAAAAAAAATTGTTCCCCTGCCCCCTTGTGGGGCGTGTCGGAATTACCGACAATTTATTGGCGTTGTAATCCCGGGGTGGGGGATATAAACAAAGTTCTCAGTTCAGTTTTTTATAAAAAAAAACCGTCCAAAGACGGTGTA
>JAZRSI010000030.1:0-49172 GCA_045651445.1 Candidatus Enterousia sp.
AGCCAAGGAAATTTTTGCAGATCAACCATACAAAATGGAATGGTTGAATGAATACGGTGCCGCTGGTGAAGCGTTGTCTATTTATTCATTTCGTGATTTTGTAGATTTGTGTCGTGGTCCACATGTGGAAAGTTCCAAGGATTTACCACGTGATTCTTTCAAAATTCGCAGCGTTGCGGGTGCCTATTGGAAGGGAAATGCAAAAAATAAAATGTTACAACGTATTTATGTTGATGCATTTGCATCCAAGGAAGATTTAGATAATTTCTTGAAAATGCAAGAAGAAGCGGCCGCACGCGATAACAGAAAATTGGGCAAAGATATGGATTTGTTCCATTTCGAACCTGATTATGCGCCCGGATCTGTATTTTGGCATGACAAAGGTTTTAAGATTTATCGTAAATTGATTGAATATTTACGTGCACGTCAAGAACAGGTAGGCTATATGGAAATTTGTACACCTGCGGTTATGGATAGATGCCTATGGGAACGCAGTGGACATTGGGCCAAATATGGTGAACATAATTATTCTGGAAAAACCCAAGATGGAAAAACGTTTTGCATAAAACCTATGTCGTGCCCAGGTGGAATGCTGGTATTTGGACATGGAATTAAGTCTTATAAAGATTTGCCAATGTATGTTGCAGAATTTGGTAAAGTTTATAGATATGAAGCAGCAGGCGGTTTGTCTGGGTTAATGCGTGTTCGTGAATTTACCCAAGATGACGCACATATTTTCTGTACAGAAGAACAATTGGAAGAAGAAGTTGTTAAAATTTTGAAATTTATTAAAGATATTTATTCAAAATTTGGATTCGATAATATTTCAATGAAGTTGGCAACACGTAAAGATTCAGAATTTCGTATCGGTTCCGATGAAATTTGGGACAAGGCAGAAGGGGCGCTGAAACATGCGTTGGATGCAAATGGAATTGAATACGAAATAGCCGAAGGGGATGCTGCATTCTATGGACCTAAGATTGACAATTATTTGAAAGATTCCATGGGGCGTGTATGGCAATGTGGTACGGTTCAGTTAGATATGAATTTACCAGAACGTTTTGATTTAAGTTATGTCGGCGAAGATGGTGAAAAACATCGTCCAATTATGTTGCACCGTGCCTTGTTGGGATCAATTGAACGTTTTATGGGGGTTTTGTTGGAATCCACAGGTGGGCATCTGCCATTGTGGTTAAGTCCAGAACCAGTTGTGGTAACGCCTATTTCTGAAAAACACGCAGATTATGCAAACGAAGTTGTGGCTGCGTTGCGTGGCGTTGGCATCAATACACGTGCAGATTTAAGGGATGAAAAAGTAAATTATAAAATCCGCGAATTGTCTTTGGCAAAAACACCAATTGTCGCCGTTGTTGGTGAAAAAGAAATGGCAGATAAAACGGTTACTTTGCGTCGTTTGGGCGAACAAAAACAGGAAACGATTCCATTGGCAGAATTTGTTCAAATGATGCAAAATGCAACAAGAATGCCTTTGTAAAATAAATGGGGCAGGGTATCTGCCCCATAAAATAAAAGAAAGGAAAAATATATGAAAAAAATCTTATTTTTAATTGCGCTGGTTGCTGTTCCTGTTCTTGTTTCGGGCTGTGCAAAAAAATGCGAAGTTGAACCAATTGTTGAAGAAAATCATAAATTAATTGTTCCACCAAACTTTGGTCAAATGCCAAAATAATTTTTATGCCAAAGCATTTTGTCTTTGGCTTTTTTTATGATATAATGTTCGTAAATAAAAAAACATGGGGGGATTTATCATGAACGATGATAACAACTTGGATTTATTAGATTTAGATGATACAGATTCTATGGATACGCTGCCGGAAACGACGCCGTTTGCCGCACCACGTCCAAAAAAACCGTGGCTATTATGGGGGGTAAGTGCCGTTATTATTATATTAGCGACATTTATTATTGTGCGTACCGTTACAGATGATTCACAGTCAACTATGGAAGTGGATTTAGATGTTCCTGCAATTGTTGTTGATGGAACTGGCGCACCAGTTGATATGAACGTGTTGCCACCTGCACAACCCGTTCAGGCACAGCCTAAGCCTGTTGTTGTACAGCCACAGCCAAAGCCAGTGGTGCAACCGCAACCAAAACCGCAGCCACAACCAGTTGTTGCGCAGGACGCATCACAGCCAAGTGCGGGTATTCCTGTTCGTGTGGTCGAAGAACGCAAGGAAGTTAAATTTAATCCAGCAGCGGAGGAAAAACAAACTGTAAAACCACGTGCGGTTCAGGCGCCTGCCAAGGCACCGGCGACAAAGCCCGCGGCGAAGTCAACTGCAAAACCAGCGGTAAAAACAGCGGTTGCACGTCCAGCAGCGGGTAGTTGGTATGTTCAATTTGGTTCTTATAGCACACGTGCCCAGGCGGAAACGGCACAACGCAAAATTCAAGGTGCGCATCAAAGCTTGTTCGCAGGAAAACAATTTGTTATACTTGCGGCGCAGTTACAGAATGGAACAACAACATACAGATTGCGCGTTGCGTTCCAAAATGCCAAGGATGCAAATGGTTTTTGCAGAAACGCAAAATCTGATGGACTTGATTGTTATGTCGCAAAATAAAAAAGGATAAAAAAGGGGATAAATATGTTTGGACGTTTTGGATGGGCTGAAATTTTAATAATTGTTGTGTTGGTCTTGATTTTGTTTGGTTCAAACAAAATCCCAGGTATGATGAAAAATTTAGCCGATGGACTGAATATCTTTAAAAAAGAAATAAAATCAGAAAAACCAAAATCCACACCAGTGGAAACTAAAAAAATTGTGACATCTAAGAAAACGGCAAAGAAAAAACCAAAAAAGATAACGAAGAAAAAGTAATATTAGGGGTAATTTATGTCAAATGATGTAAAGTATTTATTTAATAAGTCTTATTTTGTTCTTGGGTCTGACAGGGAAACAGTTGGTGTTACTGCGTATGCGGCGGACAATCAGAATGCGGTGTATTCATTGCCACAAAATAAGGGAACACCACGTGATTACCATAATAAAAAAAATGTACTGAAAGATTTACCGTCTTTTATTGAAAATGCGGTAAAGAAAATAAAAATAGATACCCAAACCCATCCTGATGCGGCAAACGTTTCAATTGCGAAACAAATTGGTAATTCTGAATACTGTTTGGATATTGATAAAAAGGTTACACAGGATATAAAAGCCAATCGTAAATATCATGAAAATTTATTTGAATTGGGAAATTATATAAATATGTTGAATGTCCTGACCAAATTCGAACCACGCGCAGTCGAGGCTTTATTGCGCGGTACCAAATATCCAAAAAAATCTGCATTTAATGATTTTTTGCGTGGTGTAACGCACAAAGATGTAAAAAATGCTATTGAAAATATGTCGAAAAAACAAAGGCAGGACATATTAGATTTTGCAGAAAAAAATAATTTCAAAATAGATTATTCTGCAATCGTAAAGGAAGATCGTGAGCTTTTCGGCAAGATCCACAAATCACAAAAACGCAGCAATTTAGATGTGGATATGATGATAAATCGTACGGCGATTGATATGTTACATGATGCCGCACAATATAAGTATTATCAGCGAACGGGGAATATGGGCATATTTTTATCTGACAAAGAAAGCAAGGAAATTGAAAACATGTCAGACAAAGATATTGCTGAACATTTTGGAAAATTTGCGGTTCAATATTATGGGGATGCAATTGTTGTGGCAAAACGTATTGAACGTATAATTTCAAATCAGCAGGATATAACACAGTTTGCGACTGATTTAAGGCGTAATTTAAATTGGGGTTTTCAAAATCAGGGTTCGATAAGAATTATTTATAATGCGATACGGGGAAAATATAATAAATTTTCAAAAAACAAAGCGGTTACAAATCTGATATCGGGATTGTATTATTATTGCACTGATCAACATTTGGCACGTCAGATGCAGGATGAATTTGGAATCAGACCAGATTTAATAAAAAAACAAATGCAATCCACAAAGACAAAGCGCACCAATGCATTGCATGATGCGGCAAAACGTTTACATGCTGGAAATATTGTTTCAGGCACGGTTGTTGCCGAAGAAATTGCTTATTTGGAAAATCAATATGGCGTTGTTCCAAATGATGGAAACTATACAGCTGCCAAAATTCAAGACAAAAAATGTTTGACTAAAAGTCAGAAAGAAATTCTTGAAAGATTTGGCAAAAAATCAAAGTAATTGTATTCCTTCTATCCCCCCCACACCATGTTTGTTGGGGGGGATTTTTTATGGGGGTAATTTTTTATCCGCGACGCGCTTCGTATTCTTCTTGTTCTTCGACGGTTAACGTTGCCAAGGGACGCGCCACCATGCGTTGAATGCCAATTTCATCGCCGGATAATATACTATAACCATAGGTGCCATTGGCAATTCTATCAAGGGCCGCATTTATTTTTTGTAATAACTTATTACTGCGTTCAGACATACGCAAATCCATTGTTATGTCTTGATTGTACGTTGCGTTATCCGATTCGTCCCCAACACCAACGGCTTCGGTTTTATCAGCAAGACGGACCGCGTTTAGTACTTCGTCGCGTTCGCTTAATAATTCTTCACGTTGCGCGTTTAGTGTTTGATAAAAGTATGCCAAATGCTTCGGACACATATATGGTTCCGATTTCTTGGGTTTATAATTTGATGGTATTTCCAATGTTGTGTAATCTTCTTTGGACATGTTACTAACCCTTTAATTCTTCAATCCATGATAATAATGTTTCTTCGTCCATCAGGCCTGTGCGTGCTTCGATTAATTCGCCGTTCTTGAACGCCAATACAGATGGGATGCTGCGAATGCCGTATTTCGCAGGCGTGCGACGATTCGATTCGTCAATTTCAAATTTCAAGAATTTTGCATCGTTGGTCTTGTCAGATGCAGATTCAAAAATTGGACCAAACATACGACATGGACCGCACCATGTTGCCCAAAAATCAACCAAGGTTATGCCAGACCCAATTGCAGTGTCAATCGTAGAATCGTTTACGTGTGTTATGGCCATGTTTTTTCTCCTTCATTTCAGTTGTTGATATTTGGCAAGAGTGTATTATAATCACCGAAAAATGCAAGAGAAATCATAAATGAATAAAATCATATACTTAGATGCCGCAGCAACATATCAAAAATCAGATAATGTAATTGCGAGTCAGGTTGATTTTTTAAAAAATAAATATGCAAATTCAGGTCGCGGAATTTGTGCGCGTGCCGTTGCCGTTGATGATATGATTGCAAGAACGCGCGCAAGGGTTGCAGCCTTTATAAATTCAAGGGCAGATCAAGTGGTGTTTACGTCTGGAACAACGGCCGCTATGAATATGATAGCACGTATGATTCCGATTTCTGCCACGACAAAACTGTTGGTGTCGGACTTGGATCATCATAGTGCAAGATTGCCCTTTGTTCAGGCGGTTAAAAAGAAAGCAGGGCGTGTTTTTGTTTGTAATCTGGATGATGATTTTAATATTGATGTAAATAATATCCCAAGTGCAGATGTTTTTATTATTACGGCAATGTCTAATGTGTTGGGACAGGTTCAAGATGTTGAAAATATAATAAAAGTCGCACGTGAAAAAAATCCAAATGTTATTACGGTGGTTGATGCCGCACAGTTCGTTGTGCACGAAAAAATAGATGTAACAAAATGGAATTGTGATTTTATGGCGTTTTCTGGACATAAAATAGGAACTGATACAGGGGTGGGGATTTTATATATAAAAAATCCAGAAAAGTTTTATCCAGTTAATTTTGGCGGTGGTATGGTTCTGAGGGTTCAAGATGATGATAATTTAATTCTTGCAAATGGACCAGAAAAATTTGAATCGGGTACATTACCTTTGACGCAAATTTCCGGAATTATAGTTGCAATTGATGATTTGGAAAAAAATAGACCGGATTTGAATTTAATAAAATTTTTATATGATGAACTATCAAAAATACAAAAGATAAAGATTTTATCAAAACGTGATTCCGCATTGCTGTCTTTTGTCGTCAAAGGGATGCATGTGTTGGATTTCGGTGCCTTAATCGGGGCGCACGGGGTGTGTGTGCGTGTGGGGAATATGTGTGCGTCTTGGATTCACAAGTTGTTAAAAATTGATGGTTCGGTACGTGTTTCTGTGGGCGGGTATAATACAATTGATGATATAAAAAAATTGATTTCATATATAAAAGATATTTTAAAATGATAGTAAATAAAGACGATGTTATTAATGCTTTGAAGACCGTTTATGATCCGGAAATCCCAGTTAATGTTTGGGATATGGGATTGATTTATGATATTCAGATAAACGAATCGGATGTCGAAATAAAAATGACTTTTACAAGTCCTACGTGCCCAATGATGGAAGAAATCTTGCAACAGGTCAAAGATGCCGTTTCAAAGATAGATGGTGTCGATGGCGTTCGGGTGGATTTGGTATGGGACCCGCCATGGGATTTGTCGCGTATGTCTGATGCGGCACGTGTGGAACTTGATTTAACGAATCAGGGTTGGTAAAAAATATGACATATCAACAGATGAAAAATTTATTACAGATAACAGAAAGTCCAATTGAAAAATTGGAATTGATGATGGATTTTGGACGGTCTTTGGTGGTGGTGCCTGATGATGCGATTTGTTCAGAAATTTCGGGGTGTGCATCATTTGTTCAGATTTGTCGCGTCGGGGATAAATTTTATGGTCGGGCCGATTCGGATATTGTTCGTGGAATTGTTGCAATTGTGTTGGCAATGATAGATGGAAAATCGATTCGGCAAATCAAAGATATGGATATTGTTGGCGAATTTAATTCTTTGAATTTAAACCTTGGGGCGGGGCGATTAAACGGGTTGAATGCGATTGCTGTTTTTTTACAAAATTTATGATAAGATATAACTGATATTAACATCGGTGGGGTGGGGAATGAATGACGATAAAAAAATGTTTCAAATTGGCTCGTGGTCATTTGGGATTGTTTTAATGACTTCGATTGTTTTGCAGGTTGCGTTTCGTACCCAGGATAGACAGATAAGCCGTGTGCGACGTGAAATCGTTCAAACACAGCAAAAAATTGCAGTTGCAGAAGCCAATTTTGCGTCTTATGTTCGCCCGGAAATTTTGCGTAATATTGTCGAAGGTAATATGCCCAAGGCAGAAGTGGTAAGCTTTAATAAAACGGTTAATATAGATGATTTGAAGTTTAGGGAAAATCTATAATGTTCGAAGTCGGTAAAGATATTTTTAAACAGGGCTTTTCTGGGGTGCGTGGGGATCTTAATGCACGAAAAAGATTGCGCGTTTTATATGTCTGCTTCTTGATAGCGTTTACGGTTTTTATTGGTCGGACTTTGCAATTAGGATTACAAGGAACTGATAAGTCTAGGCATGTTGGTGGTATGGGGGACTGGAATGTTCAACGTGCAGATATTGTTGATAGAAATGGCGATATTTTGGCAAAAAATGTTGAATCTGGGCATATATTCTTGCGACCCAAGGCAATAAAAGAAAAGTACAGGGAAGAAGCCGCAAGAATAATTCATGATGTGATGCCTTATGAATATTCGCTGGCAGATGCAATTGGATTGGTGAATTCAGGTAAGTCTTTTATGTATTTGAAAAAATATGCCAGTGATGAACAACGTGAAATTGTTAAAAAAGCACGAATCGAAGGATTAGAGATAGAAAAAATCCAAACAAGAAAATATCCAAAACGAAGATTGTTTTCTCATATCGTTGGCTTTGTTGGCCAAGAAGGACATGGATTGGACGGGGCAGAAAAAATTTATGATAAATATTTAGTTGAAAATAAAGATCCTTTGCGATTGTCCGTGGATTCTCGTGTTCAGGCGGTCTTTCATGATCAATTGTCTATTGCAATGCAAAAATATAATACATTGGCGGCAATGGGGATGTTGATGGATTCAAGAACTGGTGAAATTATCGCGATGGTTTCTTTGCCGGATTATGACCCTGAAAATTTGCGCGCAGATCCCGCATCAAATCGTTTGTTCAAGCCGATGCGTAGTGTTTACGAAATGGGGTCTATCTTTAAAATATTTAATACGGCATTGGCGTTGGAAAATGGTATGCCAATCGAAAAAGAATATTATGTTGCCAAGCCTTTCCCGATTCATGATAAATTCGGTCGTGTTGCACATAGAATTACAGATATTCGCAGTTTTAAGCCACCACGTCCAAGTATCAATATCGAAGAAATTATGCTACATTCTTGTAATGTAGGAAGTGCGCAAATCGCACTTGATTTACCTGATGGGGCACAAAAGGATTTCTTTGAACGGTTGCATATGGACAAGGCGTTGAATTTGGAATTTGGGCGTACAGAAAATTCTATTCCACAAAGAAAGTGGGGGCCTGTTGAAAGGGCAACGTTATCTTTTGGGCATGGATATGCGGTAACGCCGATGCATTTAATGTTGGCGGTTAATGCGGTTACTAATGGTGGAATTTATATTTATCCGACATTACAAAAAAGAAGTGTTGGTGTTGTACGTGGTGAACGTGTGTTGGCGGATGAAATTTCTGCAAAGTTGCGCCCGATTATGTTGCGTGTCGCAGAAGAGACTAGTGGAAAACAAGCGCGTGTTTCAGGAATAAAAATTGCCGGAAAAACGGCTAGTGCAGAAAAATATATTAATGGTAAAATTGACAAGAAACGTAATATTACAGCCTTTGTCGCAACGTTCCCAGCAGATGCCCCACAGTATATTATTTTGGTCGTTTTGGATGAACCAAAGGGAACAAAAGAATCTTGGGGATGGCGTACGGCTGCGTGGAATGCGGTGCCAACAACGGGAAAAATTCTTGATGGCATACTGCCGTTGCTATTTGAATAATTTTCGATTATAATATCACTGATAATAAAAAAAAAGAGTAGAAGTTGAGAACGATAGTAGAAAAATCCATGCTGGGTAAGGCGTGGGTGATGGAATGTGATATTTTTGATGATAAAGGGGATTTGGTAAAAAATATCTTGTCAGTACGTGGTATCAGTAATGATGAAGATATTAACAAGTTTTTATCCCCAAGTATCAAAGAATATATGCCTAATCCGTCTGTGTTACAGGGGATGGATGTTGCCGCATGTGTGATTGCAGATGCGGTCCAAAATAATCAGAAAATTGCAATATATGGTGATTACGACGTGGATGGAATTACATCTACGGCGGTGTTTGTAAAGTATTTGCGTGCGTTGGGTGCGGATGTTATTTGGCATTTGCCAACACGTGAAGGCGAAGGTTATGGGCTGAATAATGATGCGATAAAGGAAATTGCGGATGGTGGCGCAAAATTGCTGATAACGGTCGATTGTGGTATTAGTGGAATTCAAGAAGTTCAATTTGCAAAATCGTTGGGGTTAAAAGTTGTTGTAACAGACCATCATTCGCCAGATTCTGTCTTGCCACAAGCGGATGCGGTTGTTAATCCAAAACGATTCGATGATGTGTCGGGATTGAATTATTTGGCGGGTGTGGGTGTTGCTTTCTTGACGATAGTTGCGTTGAATCGTGAATTAAAATCACGTGGCTTGGGGCTGGATAATTCTGAATTGATGAATTTTATGGATTTGGTCGCCTTGGGGACGATTTGTGATACTATGCCGTTGATTGGCTTGAATAGGGCGTTTGTTGCAACTGGTCTAAAAGTTATGGGGTTGCGCCAAAATCTGGGGTTGCGCGTGTTGATGGATGTGGCAGGAATAAAAAAAACGTCTGTTTATGCCGCAGGATTTGCCTTGGGACCCCGGTTGAATGCCGCAGGACGATTGGATTCTGCCGCGCCTGCGTTGGATTTGTTGTTGACGGACAATCCGTTGATTGCAAATGATTTGGCGGCAAAATTGCATCAGATGAATCAAGAACGAATTGATATTCAAAATGCAATTATGCTGACCGCGACGGAAATGGCAGAAAAGTGTTGTAAATCTGGACATTGTAGTTTGTTTGTCTGTGGGGATAATTGGCATGGCGGTGTTATGGGTATTATCGCAGGTCGATTAAAAGATAAATATAATTTACCGTCTTGTGTGGCAACAAAATCAGATGGCGTGATTAATGGTTCTGGGCGTTCAATCGCCGGTGTTGATTTGGGTAAAATTATTCATGATGCGTTGGCCGCAGGTATTATTAGCGAAGGTGGTGGACATGCCGCAGCCGCCGGATTTTCATTGAATGAAGAAAATGAAAATGCGTTTTGTCAGTTCTTGGAAAATGCAGTAAGGGAACAATTAAATGGCGAAGTGCCTGCGCCGACGGTTTTTGTTGATGCCGAACTGGATGCAAGTGGCGCGGGGATGAAGTTGGTAAAACGTTTGTCTGCGTTGGAACCATTTGGACAGGGAAATCCAGAACCAATGTTGGTGTTAAATGGGGCGGTTTTAAAATATGCGACTGTTATGGGAACTGGGGCACATTTGCGGGGAACTGTTGGAACGGCTAATGGAAATCAGTTGGCGTTTGTCGGATTTAATCTTGTTGGGACAAGTGTCGGTGATTTTTTACTAGACGATGCAAATACAAATACTAAAATAACTATGCTGGGGCGTTTGAAAGAGAATGAGTATAATGGTCGGGTTAGTGCGCAGTTCTTTTTGGAAGATATTGCGATAATATAAAGATGAAATAATATGAAACAAAAGATACAAGAATTTTTTGAACGTATTCGTAACGCTAAATCAATTGTTATTATGGGACACAAGAATCCTGATGGTGATTCTATGTGTAGTGTTTTGGCATTGGCACATTTAATCGAAGAAAATTTAGGAATTGATGTTTTGTGTGTTTATGATGGTAATATACCAGATGCGCTGGATAATGTTCCTTTGCGTTCAAGAATTAAATATTTTGAACGTGTGGATTTAACGCAACATTTTGATGTCGCAATTGTTATGGATTATGGAAATCCTGTGCATATCGGTGGGGCGCAGCCATTGGTGGATAATGCGGGTTTTGTAATAGAAATAGATCATCATAAAAATGAAAATACGGTTGGGGATTTATGCCTGAATGACGATACGGCGGCGGCAACTGCGGTAATTGTTTATAATATTATGCGTATGGGAAATTGGGTTATGGATTCCTATACGGCGGATTTGTTGGCGTTGGCAATATTAACAGATACCGGAAATTTCAAATTTTCACGAAATGGTGATGCGTTGCGAATCGTGGCCGATTTGGTGGATAGTGGTGTAAATATTCGTAATTTAATTGAAATGATGAATAATAAACCACGCAAGGCCGTTCAACTAGAAGCGCGTACCGCGGCGAATGCGGAATTCTTTTATCGTGGGCGATTGGCGTTGGCAACAGTTATAAAGAAGGATTATAAATATCTTGATGGGCGTGGCGAAATGATTTTAAGTTTGCTTGGACAAATTCAGGGTGTTGATTATATCGTTTTGCTAAAAGAACAAAAGCCAGAACAAATTGGAATTTCTATACGTAGTCGCAAGAAACCGATAAATCATATCGCAATTCAATTGGGGGGTGGTGGACACGAAAGGGCCGCTGGGGCTATCGTGCGTGATACGCTGGAAAATGTGCGTGCGCGTGTGTTGGAATTATTCAAGGGGGAACAATAATGATGAAAAAGATTTTATCTTGTTTGGTTGCGTGCTTGGTTGTCGTTAATGCAAATGCCGCGGTCGATAATAATTTGGTAAGTAGTGCAGAAAAGTATTTAAATTCTATTACAGGATTGACGGGGAAATTTATTCAGACCGCAAATTCAAAACGGGAACAGGGTGATTTCTTTATGTTGCGCCCGGGGCGTGTGCGTTTGGATTATGATAATATGCCTGTGCAATTAATTGCAGATGGGCAAGATTTATATTTCTTTGATAAATCATTGGATCAAATAACGACGGTGCCAATTACCAGTACGCCTGCGGGTATTTTAATAAGAAAAAATGTCGATTTGAAAAATGCAGATATTAATGTTGTTGAAACGAATGATTATAAAAAAACTTTTTCTTTAAAATTAAATTTGCGTGGACAAGAAGGCTTGGGGTATATGGCAGTTGTTTTTGATAAGGCGCCTGTTAAATTAAATTCTTGGACGGTTGTTGATGCAACTGGGGCAACAACAGATGTTGTTTTTCAAAATTTAAAAGAAAAAACAAAGTTTGGAAAAGACTTTTTCCAAATTCAAAGACATAAAACAATTAGCACCAGTGGTGGTGATGATTATTACAATTAAAACGTCAGATGTTTGGAATAAGTTGGGCTGAATTTTTTGTTATTATATTAGTCGCGGTCTTGGTCGTTCCAGCGCGCTTGTGGCCTGATGTGGCGCGATTCGTTGCACGGTTGGTTAATTATGTGCGGGGATTAATTTGGAAAATTACGGATGCGTCAGAAAATTTAAAACAACAAATAGATTTAGAAAAACCAATTGATGAAATTATTAAAACTACAACAGATGATGTCTTGGATACAATTTCAAAACCATTAAAGAAAATGACACAAACAAAACGTTCGGCTAAGAAAAAGGTGTCAAAATGAAAAAAATGACACTGATACAGCATTTTTCTGAACTTCGTCGCAGAATTTTGTGGGTGGCACTGATTTTTGTTTTAATGTTTTGTGTAGGGTGGTATATCGCACCGTTTTTACAAAATGTTTTGACGATGCCTTTGTTAAATATTTGGCCAAATGGGTCGGTGTTATATACGGGATTGACAGATGGGCTGATGATACGTTTGTCTTTGGCCGGGTTGTTCGCGATGGTTGTAATTGCGCCGGTTGTATTGTGGCACCTGTGGGCATTTGTTGCACCAGGGTTGAAGAATAGTGAAAAAAAAATAATATGGCCAATGTTGCTTTTGTCGCCAATTTTATTTGTTGCTGGTGCAATGTTTGCTTTTTATTTTTTGTTTCCAATTGCGTTCAAGTTTTTTGTTGATTTAAATACGACTTCGTCTGTGCCAAGTGTTTTAATGCCGGCGGCACGTGATTATTTGCGTTTCGCAATAGGGTTGTTAAAGATATTTGGGGTTGCGTTTCAATTGCCGTTGATATTGGTTTTGTTAAATCGAATCGGTATATTGACGCGTTCTTATGCTCTTAGAATGCGCAGATATGCAATTGTTTTTATCATTGTTGTAGCCGCCGTTCTTACACCCCCAGATGTTGTTTCACAAATAGTGTTGGCGATACCTATGTGGTTATTGTTTGAAGCAAGTATTTTATTCATGCGTCGTGATTGATTTTATGATATAATTGTTGTGTGAAAAAATTCTTTTGGATTTTTATAGGCGGGATGTTCTTGCAGACTGCATGTGATTTGCAGCCTAAGATTGTGTCGTTCCCTGATACTGTGGGGGAATTTATTTCGGCGCGATATCCGGCGTTGTTGGCGGACCCAAATACACATCCTGAAATTTATAATTCTGCGGTTACAGATTATGGTATTTATGCATCGCCAGAATTATATGGTTCATTGTCTGATGATGATTATTTAATGTATGCATCTGTTGATGATTATATTGTTCCGCCACAGTCCCAAGAATCAACGGTAAAATCCCAATCAAAGACAGATGATGTTGTACAATCTGATGATTATTTGACGGTGCCCAGATATACTTCACAGGCCGATAATATTGCGTCAAGTGGTGTTTATATTGTTCGGGCAGGGGACACTTTGTATTCAATTGCCAAGAAGCATAATATGTCGGTTGATGATGTTGCGCAGATTAATTCAATGGAAAAACCTTATGCGTTGTCCGTGGGACAAAAACTTTCATTAAAGAAAGAAATAGAAAAACAATCCGAACCATTACAGAAAGATGAAAATGATGTGTTGGAAATCAAGCGTCCTGTTAATGGAGTAAAAACGGTTACCAAGGTTGGGGTTAATGTTATAACCGTGGCAAGTGGCGATACGTTGTATTCTTTGTCGCGTAAATATTCTGTGCCTGTGAATGATTTGGCGATTATGAATAACTTGTCTGTGCCTTTTAATTTATATGTTGGACAGAAATTGCGCGTGCCAAATTTGTCTAATGCGCCAATTGCATCAGTATCTGTTGGTACGAAGCAACAAAATGTAAAAGATGTGCCTGTTGAAAAAAAGCAAGATTCTGTTCCAGATAGAACTGGTGTAAAAACTACACAGGCGCCAGTAAAGAAAATATCGTCTGATCCAAATAAAAAATTACCAAAAATTACAGGACGGTCTTCTTCGAAGTTTTCTTGGCCGGTACGGGGCAAGGTTTTATCCAATTATGGCGCAAAATCAAATGGGTTATTTAATGATGGTATGAATATTTCCGCAGCGCGGGGGACAGATGTCAAGGCCGCAGAAAACGGTGTTGTTGCGTATGCAGGAAACGAAGTAAAAGGAATGGGAAATTTGGTTATTATTCAACATGATGCAGGTTGGATGACGGTTTATGCGCATATGGATTCTATGAATGTTAAACGTGGTGCCAAGGTTGGTGTCGGACAAAAAATAGGAACTGTTGGGGAAACAGGTAAGGTTGATAGACCACAATTGCATTTCGAAATCCGCAAGGGGACCAAGGCTTATGACCCAAGTTTGTATTTGAAAAAATAATCTGGTGTTTTGTGAATACAGTCAAATCATAATTTTGAATTTGTTGTGTTAAAATCTCTCTTGAAAAGAGAGAGGTTAAAAAATGAAAAGGATAGTTTTTATACTTTGTGTTTGTTTGGCTTTTTTGTTGATAATTTGGTTGGTTTCTTATATGCAAAGACAAAGGGTGGAAGAATTGACGGGTGGGTATTTGGCGTCAAATCTTGATACAGATATAGAAATAATAGATATCCAAGATTTGGAAGATGTCGCAAAACAAATTATTCCATCGGGGGGATTTGGATACATTTATGGTGGCGCAGAAACAGAACAGACAATGCAACGAAATATATCTGCGTTTGATTGTGTCGATATTTATCCACGTGTTTTAACAAGTGTTGTGGAACCGAATCTTCATACGTCTATATTGGGGGTGGATATTTCGTTGCCAGTTATTGTGGCGCCTGCGGCGGCGCACGGATTGGCGCATATCTCGGCCGAGGCCGGTTCTGCACGTGGGGCCGCGGTTAGTGGTACGATAATGAGTGTTAGTAACTATGCCAGTTCGACATTGGCAGAAATTGCTGCGGCTGGGGCAGGGGCGCCACAGTGGTTTCAGTTATATTTAAGTAAAGATGATGCATTTAATCGTAAAATAGTAAAACAAGCAGAAGATTTAGGCTTTAAAGCAATTATATTAACAGTAGATGCCCCAGTGGGCGGAAATCGTTTTCGTGATGCATATAATGATTTTAAATTTCCACTAGAATTACCAAATGTTGCAAAAAAATCTGTAAAAACCAAGGGGCAGGGGATAAATAAAATCTTTTCCGCAGCCCAAAATGAATTAACCCCGTACGAGGTTATGTATGTAAAATCATTGACGAAATTGCCCGTTATTGTAAAGGGAATTCAGCATCCAGATGACGCAGAAATTGCAATCTTGGCAGGGGCGGATGCAATATGGGTTTCTAATCATGGGGGACGGCAACTTGATGGTGCGCCCGCTTCGTTCGAAGTTTTAAGTGAAGTTGCCAAACGGGTTAATAAACAGGTTCCTATTATATTTGATAGTGGTATTCGACGTGGACAACATATTTTCAAAGCAATTGCAAGTGGCGCAGACGTTGTCGCAATTGGTCGCCCCGTGATATATGGGCTTGCGCTGGGGGGATGGCGTGGGGTTGTATCGGTGTTTAATTATTTAAAGTCTGATTTACGTCGTGTTATGATTCTGGCAGGTGCACAAAATATTGATGATATAAAGAATACAAAGTTAAGAGTGCGTAATTGTTGTAAATAAAAAAACGCCATTTGGCGTTTTTTTATTTTGTTCTGTGCTTTAATAGTGCGATACCGTCGTGAAATTTTTCACCGTCTAATAACGCTTGCTTTATTCGTTTGCGTAAATATGTATCTGATGGGTATTTAGATACGTCAGGTGATGATGTGTTAAATAAAAATTTAGACATCGTTGTTTGTGGTTCTTGTTTAAGAATTTTAAAACGATTCCTGAATAGGCGTATGTTGGATTGTTCCGGCAAATATTTATCAAGGTTATCTGACATTAACCAGCTTTCTATGAAGTAGTTCGGGTGTTCAGGTAGATGGGAAAAGTATGTTGGAATTTTCTGGGTTGCGGTCTGAATTGATTTTTCTGTGTCTGAATCTATCAGTTTGCCACCACGTGGAACATGTATATTTATACAAAATTTATCGGGATTGTTAAAATTTGGAATTGCATAATCATAATGCATTATTTCATATTGTAGGCGCCCAAATTCAACAATGTGGGCGTTGATAAAGAAACTGCCCCAGATAAGTTGGGATATTTCCGAGCCTGGGATGTTATATACATCAATTCCACGTACGCATGATTCATTAATCCTGAATTTGTGAGTGTCTGTTTGTTTTTGGTCAAATTTTCTGTCTTGCATATTTTTGTGATGCTGTTCGTATCCGGATATCAATACAAGTGCAGGCAGGGCATCAATAGTTGTGCGTTTTAAATTATGTGTCCAATTATATTTATCTGGTGAAAACAATTCGTTATTTAGTATGTATGCACCATATTGGATTTCAGGATTAGACAGAAAATCTTGGTAATATTTAGATATCATTTTCATGAATTTTTTGTGATGCTGTAATTCGTAAAAACGTATGCCTTGGGCAAAATCAAAATCTTTTAACCATTTTTTTACATCGTGTGGGTCAAGGCTTTTGTCAGATATTTGTTGTGGAATTTGTGAAAAACCGATTCGTTGAAGTATGTTTTTATATTTCATATATTTCCTTTCATTTGTTTTTTACCGATATGAACCTTATTGTATAATTTAATATGTGAAAAAGTAAATGGGATTATTTATAGATAAAAACTTGCATTTGTTAGAAAATAGTCTATAATTAGGCGCGTTCAGATTTTAAAAAGAACAGTTTTGGATGCGTAGCTCAGTTGGTAGAGCAACTGACTCTTAATCAGTGGGTCCAGGGTTCGAGTCCCTGCGCGTCCACCAAAAATATAGACCACGAAAGTGGTCTTTTATTTTTGGAATGAAAGCGCGGACGAGAAGCCTAAAAGGGTTCGGGGCGTCAGTTGGTGAAAACAAGCGTATGCGTAGTTTGAACCATACGTAGCGAAAGGGGCCCATCGTGGCGACGCGCCACAGATGGGAATCAGACAGTCCCTGCGCGTCCACCAAAAATATAGACTTTGAGGTGGTCTTTTATTTTTGGAATGAAAGCGCGGACGAGAAACCTAAAAGGGTTCGGAACGTCATTTGATAAAAAATCAATTGTAAGTTGTTTCTTTTGAAATAAATCAGGGATTCATACCTATGTAAATATTAAATCAAGATTGATAGAATCAAAGTGTTGACATGAAACTTTGACATAAACATAAAAACTAAAAAAGGAGAAAAAATGAAAAAGTTAGCAATATCAACACTGGCCGTGCTGATGGCGTGTCCTGCGTTCGCGGGTATGAACCATCCATCCGAAGGCAGCAGTTGGCAAATGTGGGGTATGGATCCTTACGTTGGTCTGCGTGGCGGTATGAGTTATACTAATTTGAACTATAAGTATGAAGGCAACAAGGAATCTATGACAGATTATATATTCCAGGGTCGTGCCGCATTAGGTTTGGAAGTTTGCGACAAAGTTCGTTCCGAAATTGAATGGACTTATTTTGGCAAAATGTCAGACCAGGAAAATTTTGGCGCAGGAATCGGTGGCATAGATGTTGAAACTAAAATGCAAACATTGTTATGGAATTCTTACTGGGAATTCGGTAACTATCAAATCGTTCGTCCATTTATGGGATTGGGTGTTGGTATGGCATTCACAGATGTTAAACGTCATGGTGATTTAGTACCACGTCATAGCGAAAGCAAAACTCGCTTCTCTGGTATGGGTACATTGGGCGTAACATTTGATATGGAACGTTTCGCAGTTGATGTTGCGGCACGTTATACATATGTCGATATTCAGTCAGGGTTGCATAACTTTGGTGGTGATATCGGTATTAGATTTATGTTCTAAAAAAAACGCCCGTCTGGGCGTTTTTTTTATTTATATTGCCCTGGTGTTGCAAGTATTTGTTGCGTATCGATTCGGTTTGATGGTTTTGGTAAAATATAGGGCGATGAAAAATTCTGTTAATATAGCAGAATAAAAAAAGTCCCATAAAATATGGGACCTTTTTCGTGGGGGGGATTATACTAATTTTGCCAGTGCAAGTTTGTTTAAGAAACCTTCTTCGATTGCGCTAAGTAATGAATTTATGCCTTCGTTTGTTTCGCCGTCATTTTGTAATTCTTCCAGATGGGAAATTATATTTTCGCACGATTTGACCAGGTCGCGGTTTATAAATTTAGGATTTAAGATATCTGATTTAAAGACTTTCTTGTTGTCTGTTGCCATAAAATATGTTTCGGCGATGGAATCTACCCAGGTATCAATGTCGGCGGTTAAACGATCAAATAGCAAGTGTTTAGAATATTCGTCTGTTGACCAATGATTAATTTTGCATGCGTATTTAAATGCAATTAAATGTTGTATTAATTCATACATATTTTCTTCTCCTTTGGGTTATGTGTTAATAAATTTATCAGAACTTTGTTGTCTGTGTTACAGGACACTATTCAAGACGCTATACGCAGGTTTTCCTGAGATTCCTAGGGATAGGTACCTGGCGAAAATGATAAAAAAATAAGTTAGAATTGCTTGTGTAACCATAAAGAAAAAAAAGGAGAAACTTTATGAAAAACTTAACCAAAAAAATGTTAATGTTCGCATCCTTGTTAGGTGCAGTTGTTTTATTGGCAGGCTGTATGGGCTGTCCGGAAAAACGTCATGTTAAACATCATAATAATATGGCACGTCGGGCGCAACCCGTTGAAGTTATTGAATCAGATACAATCGTTGTTTATCAAACTTATGAAGATGCAGATGTAAATAGTGTTTATGCGAAAATGTACACCCGCAGCAGCCATGGTGGCGAATCAAAAATGGGCCATATCAAATTCCGTGATACAGACAATGGTTTAAAAATGGAAGTAGATTTAAAAGATTTAAGAGAAGGTGTTCCATATAATGTTCGTTTGTATAAATGCGGTTCTTGCCATAATGATGCAAAATGCTGTAATAATTCACATGCAATGAATGTAAAATTGCCGATGCTTGAAACAGGTGTAAGTGGACGTTTGAAGCAGACTTACATGATTCAAGGGTTGTCTGCGGCACAACTAGACGGTGCAAATATCTATCTGGAACGTGATGGTGGATATAAAGCCGGATGGGGTAAATTGGAAAAATAATAATTGGTCTGATTGCATCTAAAAAAATCCCGCAAATTGCGGGGTTTTTATTGTTATTGCATTAAGATTATTTTCCTGTAAGATATTCGTCAGGAAGGTTTTTGATGAAAAAGATTTTTCAAATTATTTGTATGTTTTTACTTGTAAATGTTATCGATTCGTTTGCGTGTGCGTATGCGGCGGTGAAAACCTTGACTTCTAATTGGGTGGTTGATTCTGGTACCAGGGTGGATATGGACGCGGTATATGTAGATGAGTCCCTTGAAATAGAAAATAATGGTGTTTTAGATTCTGATATCTATGTTTGCGATAGGTGTTCTTTGTATGTGAAAAATACAGGTGTTATTAATTCTAGGTTTTATTTGGGTAACAAGGCCAAGATAATTCATGTAATTTCTGATGTAACAAATCTTAAGAAAGTTAATTTTGGTTCGGATTATACCGTTCTTGTTGAATCAGAAAATGCGATTGCGGGACGTGATGTTATGGATGTTGCCGCAGGTGCAAATAAAATCGTTCTTAGAAATTCTGTGTTGGATTTGTCTGGTGAAAATTATGCTGTTATGCCAGATGTTGAATTGCAGGGTGTTGTTAAATTAATTGTGGATAATATCGATTCGTCAAAAGATGTATTGTTGTTACGTAATGTTTCTGGGGCGGGGACCGTTGTTGTGGCAGATGCAGATTCTAACCCGATGTTTTCAAGGACACTTTATTATAATGGTGCGGATTTGTATTTGGCTAGCAACAGGGAAACAGATTACAAGGATATTTTGGGACCACAAGAGGGTGATTTATTGGATGATTTGAACGGTACAAATTCTGATAATCCGCTATTTGATAAAATAGAATCGGCACAAAATAAAGAAGAATTAAACAAAGTATTAAATAAATCTGCGTTGTTTAATCAAGATATTGTGTTTGATATGTTGCGTATAGTTAATATGTTGGATGCAACAAGCGTTTATTCTGGAAATAATACTTCGTTTGGGCTTGTTCCGTATGGTGTTTTATCAGAAGACTTTTATTTGTATGGCATTGGATTAAATTTATCCGGCGCGTTAAATGATAATTTAAATGTTAATCTTGGATTGCGTATTGCCAAAATGGATTACAAAGATAGTTTTAATGATTTTTCTGGTGATTTATATGGTGCAAATATAACGCTGAATTATTTGGCTGATAGTGGAATGTTTGTTCGTGCAATGATGTCGGCAAATATGACAAATGTTGGGATTGATACAGTTATTTATGACGGTGATGTTATTAATAAACCACGTGTATTTTCTGGCTTTGTTTTATCAGATGTGGGATACAAGTTTATTTTAAACGATTCGTTTTATATTGCGCCGTTTGTTGGTGCGTATGCCGATTTATACAAGGTTGAAAATACAAAAGAAACAAATTTATTCACAAGAATTGGTTTTGGCGCAGGTTATAATTTTGATGCCTTGGGAATTCATTATGATTATAATGCGCGTTTTGTCGTAAATGGTACAGATGGTTTTGGGATAAACTTACAGGTTGGCGCGTGGTCTGAAATGGATGCAATTGGGGCTGATGTTAATCTTACTGCGGCATATGTTGTAGATGTGTTGTCTTATGGTGCAATGGCAAATATAAAACTGTTGTTTTAATACGTTTTTTATTCCGCAAATTTTCCACGCAAGGATGCCTTGTTTGCAGCTGTGATTTTTATTTGTGCCAATTCTGGGGCGTTATCTAATGCCGGAACAATGCATTGTTGCATAAATGGGGTGCGGTATATCAAATGACGGCCTGTTTTATCCGAACCTTCGAGTAAGCAGTTAAATGTTTTGTCTATGCACGATTCGTTAAATTCACGCTGTATTTCGTTTAGATATGTGTCCAGTTTTGCCAAACGTTCTGATTTTATGTTTTCTGGAATTTGGTCTGGCATAATTGCCGCAGCTGTATGTGGACGCGGTGAATATTTGAACGAATAAGAATTGATGTATTTTATTTGCTGTGCAATTTTCATAGTCTGTTCAAAATCCGAATCTGTTTCACCAGGGAATCCAACAATAAAATCAGACGATATTTGAATGTCAGGACGTGCAATTCTTAATTTATTTATTATGTCGCAATATAATTCCAAAGAATATGGACGATTCATCCTTTTTAATACATTTTGAGAACCGCTTTGAATTGGCATGTTCAAAAATGGTAATAATTTTGGTTCGGTTCTGAACATGTCTATCAAGTCATCGGTCATTTCTGTTGGATAGCTGGAAGTAAAGCGTATACGCATGATTTCCGGGATTTTTGCTGTTTCGCGTATTAAATCTGATAAACGATATTCTGTGCCGTTTTCATCAATATATTTGTATCCATTTACATTTTGACCCAAGAAACAAATTTCAATTGCACCCGTTTTGGCGGCATGAATTGTGTCGCGCATACATGCATCAAATGGGCGCGATAATTCACGACCGCGTGTGTATGGAACAATGCAATATGTGCAACAGTGGTTACAGCCTTCTTGGATTGGAATATAGGCGATGCGTGGGCTACGTTCCATTTGGGGCAGGGAATCAAATTTTTCCAAACCGCCTAAATCAATGTTTAGCAATTTCGAATCAGGATTGTCGATTATTTCTGGTAATTTATGATAACTTTGTGGACCCAATACAAAATTTAAGTCGGGGATTCTGCGAAACGCAGTTGTACCAGCTTCGCGTGCAACGCAACCGACAATGCCGAATAGGGCAGATGGCTTTTTTGCGCGTCTGATGCGTCCCAATGCTGAAAAAACTTTATCTGTTGCCTTGGCACGGACTGCACAGGTGTTTAATATTATTATATCTGCATCAGAAACGTTTTGGGTTTGAATCATGCCACGGTGTGTTAACATCGCAGCAATTCGCCATCCGTCATAGACGTTCATTTGACAGCCAAAGGTTTGAATAAAGAATTTTTTCATTTTATTTATGTTTTGTTCTGTTGTTTCGCGTGTTTTGTCTTAGCGCCTGTTTTGTGGCGTTAAATGCACGTTTGCAATGAAAATCGCGATTGCGTTGTTCGCGTTTTGCAATTTCTTTTAGTGCGTTTAGGCGCGCTTCTTCGCGTAGAAAATGAATTAAACTGTTATACACTTTTATCTTTGTTTTTCATTCATTTTATTTAGTTGTACCATTAGAACTTTCTTGATGCCGTACTTTACGCCTGTAATAGGATTGTTTTCAACGATAGCGATGATATCAATTGTTGGTGTTTTATTTTGTTTCTTTGACATGTTTGTTCCCCTTTTTTTAAGCTAATTTTTTGCGTAGAATTTCGTTCACGGCCGCTGGATTTGCCTTGCCGCCTGTGGCCTTCATAACATTGCCAACAAAGAACCCAAGTAATCCAACCTTGCCAGATTTATATTGTTCAACCTGTGATGGGTTGGCGGCGATAACATTGTCCACAGCCGATTCGATTGCAGCGGTATCTGTAATTTGTTTCATGCCATATTTGTCTGCAATTTCATGTGGTGTGCCAGATTCGCCATCCAGCATTTTAATAAAGATTTCTTTGGCTTGTTTTCCGTTAATTTCATTTGCGGCAATCATATCGACCAATTCTGATAAATCAGATGGTGTTATTATGCGCATTTCGTCCACAATGCCTGATTTTTCATTTTTGACATCCCAATTTTCTGGGTGTGCAAACAATTCGCTTATCATCCAGTTGGCGATTGATTTTGCACGTTTGTCATTACCATTTACCGCGGTGTCGAACCAACGTGATACGTCTGTCGATTCGGTAAGACGGGCAGCGTCGTATTCAGACAGCCCGAAATCGTGCGTATAGCGCGCACGGGTTGCAGATGGTAATTCGGGCATAGTGCTGCGGATGCGTTCGATTGTTTCGTCGGAAATTTCCAGTGGTAATAAATCTGGGTCTGGGAAATAACGATAATCCAATGCGTTTTCTTTGCTGCGCATTACGGATGTTGTTCCTTCGCCTTGATGGTAACGCATTGTATCTTGTGAAACTGTGCCGCCGTTTTCGTAGATTTCAATTTGACGACGCGCTTCGTATTCAATGGCGGATTTAATAAATTTAAATGAAACCATATTTTTTGTTTCTGTGCGTGTGCGAAATTCTGTTGAACCCACAGGGCGAACGGAAACATTTACGTCCGCGCGCATGGAACCTTCTTCCATGTTGGCTTTGGATACGCCAAGTGCGCGTGCGATTTCGCGGATTTCACGCAGGTAACGTTCGGCTTCGTCCGGGGATGAAATATAAGAATTATTTTCAGGATTTTTTGTATCCAGGAAAGTTACAATTTCTAATAAGGCAACACCTGTACGGTTATAGTCTGCAAAGGATTTGTTTGGGTGTACATCGTGTTTTAATTTTCCGGCATCTTGTTCCAAGTGTGCGCGTTCAATAAATATTTTCTTGGGTTTCCCATCGTCGCCCATGATTTCAATCCAACCACGGCCAACAATTGGCGCTTCGTCTGCGGGTTGTGATATCTGATATCCCTGGGGCAGGTCAGGGTAAAAATATTGTTTGCGGGCAAAACGGCTTACGCGTGATATTTCTGCGTTTATGCCAAGACCGAATTTAATAACCTGTTCAACGCAGAATTTGTTTAATACAGGTAACATTCCAGGCATTCCTACATCAATCATTGAAACCTGGGTGTTTGGTGAAACACTTGGGTTATAGTCGGCAGATGCGCCACTAAATACCTTGGAATTAGACAAGACTTGGATGTGTGTTTCCAATCCAATTACCAATTCCCAATCACATGTTTTGCCTTTTATTGTAAACATTTTTTCTTTTTCCCTTGCTTTTTTGTTTTTTGTATCTTATTATCTGTTCCGCAGTCGGCTAGGTAGCTCAGTTGGTAGAGCAAGGGACTGAAAATCCCTGTGTCGGCGGTTCGATTCCGTCCCTAGCCACCATCTCCTTTCTTTCGACCGTTGCGGTCGTTTTTTTTATTGTCAAAGGAAATGGTATTGTTTTTCATATTTTTTATTTGCCCATAATTATTGTTGGACGGTTGTCAACAGATGCCGCGATTTCGATATGTTTTGCCAATTGTAAAACGCGCATATCGTCAAAACGGCGACCTACGACCTGGATTCCCAATGGTAAATTGTTTTGTGCCAATCCACATGGAACACTACACGCAGGAACGCCAGCCAAATTCATTGCGACTGTGAATAAGTCAAGCGCGTAATATTCAAGTGGGCTTAAATCAGAATCCAACGGCATTGCGGTTCCGGCGCTTGATGGGCAGATTATCAAATCGCATTGTTCAAATGCAGAATTAAAGCTGTCCGCAATCATGCGACGAACGCGTGCCGCCTGCATAAAATATACGTCATAGGATTCGCTTGATAAAACTGCCGTGCCAATAATCATACGACGTTTTACTTCGTCGCCAAAGCCAGCGGCGCGCGATTTCTTAAATGTGTCATAGATATCGCTGCCTTCGACGCGTACACCGTAACGCATGCCATCATATCGGGCAAGGTTTGATGATGCCTCTGCCGGGGCGATGATGTAATAAGCGGCCAACGCGTCCAAGATATTTGGTATGGATACTTCGACAATTTCTGCGCCTATTGATTTTAAGTCTGCAATACGTTTTTCAAATAATGTTTTCATATCTTGGGATATTTCAACGTCTGCAAATTCTTTGATAACACCAACGCGTAATTTTTTCCCATCGCCCAAGATTGGTTCAAGTGGTGTAACGCATGTAAAACCATTTGTGGCACTGGTTGAATCTTTTGCATCGTGGCCAGCCATTGCGGATAACATTAATGCCGCATCGTCAACAGTACGTGTGATTGGGCCCGGTGTGTCCAATGAAGAAGCAAACGCAATACAGCCCCAACGTGAACATAAACCGTATGTGGGCTTCATACCGACCAGTCCCGTAATCGCGGCCGGAAAACGAATCGAGCCACCCGTATCTGTGCCTGTGGCGGCAATCGCCAGGCCCGATGCAACAGACGAAGAAGAACCACCCGAAGAACCGCCTGCGGTTAATTTGCGTTCCATTTGCCATGGATTAATTGGTGCGCCAAAATAACTTGTTTTGCTGAACGTTCCCATTGCGTATTCGTCCAAGTTCGCTTTGCCTAATAAAACTGTACCAGCATCAATTAATTTTTGTGAAACGGTTGATTCGTATTCTGGAACAAAATTTTCCAACATACGTGATGCCGCCGTTGTGCGAATCGTGCGTGTGCAGAATAAATCCTTCATCGCGATTGGGGCGCCATCCAAGAATTTTGCATCGCCTGCGGCGCGACGTGCATCAGATGCGGCTGCATCCATCATTGCGCGTTCAGGGGTTGTTGTGATATAGCAATTTAAATCTGTGCCATATTTTTCAATGCGATCCAGATACGCGCGTGTTAATTCAACCGCGGAAATTTCACGATTGTTTAGTTTCTGTAATGCTTCGGTTAATGTTAGGTTTATCATCTTATTCGCTTTTTTGTTTGTTTTTTTCTTGGATTACCTTGATTTGAATTTCTTTAATTTGGTTGCGTTCCAGTTCTGCTAGCAATGCATTAATTGCTTTGTTATATTCATTAATCTTAGAACGTATTTGTACGTTGCGTTCGATTAATTCTTGTTTCTTTAATTCCAAATTAATGGTATCGATTTGTGCAAAATTTGTTTGATATAATTCATCAATTTTTGTTTTTATTTCTTGGTATGAAACGCGGCCAAGTGTGCGAAAGAGTCTGCAAAAACGATGTTCGTCAAATTTATGAAATAATTCAAGTAATTCTTCGATGGTATAGACGTCGCCCCGTTTTAATGCGTTTGCTGTGCGGGTTGAAAGTCCAAGAAGATCAATACTGTTGTTTTTTTCTTTCATGTGGTTGTGTCCTTATTTCTGTTTTTCCTTTGCGTAATGCTGGGGGAACAAAACAGCGCCCAATGTATTGCGAATGAATTCGTCGCAGCATTTGCCGTTTTTCAAATTGCGCGCACAATGTTTTATTTTTGCTATTTCGTTCAATTGGCGGGTTATATTTCCACACTGTGGGTTGTTATCAAGCCAAAACATTTGGCTAAGGTCTAATGATTTGTAACGACGTTGATGCCATGCCGTTCGTCCAAAGCGAACAGTATCATTGTATTCAGCAGACAAGCAGTAGATGCACGCATTTGGTTTTGCTTTTTCTGTGCTGAACGCTTTCATGATTTTTTGCAATTCTGTGAACGATATGTTGCCCAGTTTTGCAATAACGTCGGGGTGTTCAGAATATGGTTCGTATGCGACAAAATTGACCGGGATGTCTTTTTTGTTGTTTGTCATTTTATTCACCGTCCATAACCTTGGGTACTGCGAAATAGCCGCGTGATGTGCCGGCATTGTCAGGTGTGTTCGCCAAAACCAAATCGCGAATGTTACCGTCTGTTACAATGTCTTCGCGTTGGGGTAATTTATGTTCCGATGGGTTTAACATTGGTGTTACACCGGTTGTGTCGATTTTCTGTAATTTATCCAGCCATTCAATAACGGAATCAATGTTCATTTGTTCCAGTTTTTCAGGTGCGATTTCGATTTGAATTAAATCTGCAAATTTTTGTAATTGTTGCTTGCTAAATGCCATTTTCAATCCTATTATTTATTTGTAAAGGGAATTATACTATGATTTTAGCAGATTTCAAGGCTTTTCCGCCCATGGGACGCGTTTTAGGTATAGATTGGGGATTGCGACGCATTGGTGTTGCAGTATCTGATCCAACGCGTCAATTCTTCTTTGTAAGACCGACGCTGAATTTCAAGGCAGGGGCAACAAATCATGCACAAATTGTCGCAGGTGTCGCAGAACAAGAATCTGTGGTCGCGATTGTCGTTGGGTTGCCTCTGTATTCAGATGGCGCTGAATCTGATACGACAAAAATGGTAAAGGGGTTTGTCGCTGAATTAGAAAAATGTACAGATTTACCAATTTGTTTAATCGAAGAAAATTTAACATCATCCGCCGCACAGGAAGAAATGGGACGGGTAAGAATTCGTGATTTGAAGGAAAAATTAGATTCTGAATCTGCGCGTGTGATTCTTGAAAATGCAATTGCAATGATAAACCGGTCTTGAATAAAAGACCGGTTTTACTGCGTATAGCGCATTTTTTCTTATTTGATTAATCTTCGTTTTTGTCGGGGATGTTTCCGTCGGCGGATAGTAGTACTGCAACCCAACGAGTGGAATCAAATTGGGCGCATATAATGTATATTGCAACCAACATAGGAACGCTGAAAAACATACCAGCGATTCCCCAAATCATTCCCCAAAATACCAAGTTTATTAATATGGCAAGCGTGGAAATGTTTAGCGTTTTTCCCGTCAGTTTTGGTTCTAGTAAATTACCGAATATAATCTGTAAACCAATTAATCCGACCGCGGTTAATATTGGTTGTTGTAACGTTGGGGCCGAAACCAACGAATATAATATTGGTAGCGTACAGGCCACAATTGCACCAATTGTTGGGATGTAACTTGTTATAAATACAATAAACGCCCAGATGCCTGCAAATTCAACGCCGATTAATTGAAGCCATATGAATGAAGCGATACCTGTTATCGCAGAAATGGTTGTTTTTATAAACAGGTATTTTTTCATGTTTGTGTCAATACTATCCAATATAAAACGCGATTTTTTTGATTGCCGTTTGTTTGGGAATAGGGCGGAAAACTTCTTGTTGAATGTGCTTTGTTCGATAAACATAAATACCATGTACACTAAAATCATCCCCATGGATGTCGCAATGCCAGCCAGGGAAGAGCCGATATTAGTGGCGATTTTGGTTATGTTTGGTAGCATATTTGCATCAAATTTTACACCGATTGATTGTGATAAATAGGCACCAAGGTTTACAAGTTTTTCTTGAATCGCAGGCAGGGCGGCAACTAATTCAGAAAACATAGGTTTGATTTGTGTTACAAATAAATATATAACCCCACCTACGGTTATAAGTGTCGCAATATAAGATATCCAATTGTATATTATGGACCATGCTTTTTCGCGTTTTGTGTTGGGATGTTTATATGGAAATATTTTACGATAATAATCAGATATTGCGTTCATCAAATACCATAAAAATGCCGCAATTAAAAGTGGTATTAAAATTGATCGCCCAATCCATAAAAAGAATATTAGCGCAGCAAAAATTATAATCCCGTTCATAATGTGTGCCTTTTGTTAAAGCTTTGAAAACGTGCATATAGCACGTTTTTTAAGTTTGTTATTGTTGTTCTGGTTGTGTTGTGTCAATCGTTTCTATTGTAAGTGTTTCTATCGTTGCATTTGTTTGTATTTCAGCGGTTTGTTTTGTGAAAAATACAAACAGTGAAATAGTTGCAATGATTAGTACAATATTAATAATTATTGCGGTGGTGGAATATTTTTTATTAATTGTTTTTTGTAAATTCTTTTCGCCGACTTGTAATACCCAGATGCCATAAATTAAAGCCAGGGTGAATGTTAAAAGTGCGGCGTTTAATCCACCAAATAAAACTCCAATAAATGTAGTCGCGATAAATGATGCGATTGTGTTTGTTTTATTGCGTAGTGTCCAGTCTATGATTCCTTGGTACCATTTGGATTTTATTTCTAGAGAATCTTTTTTGCTTTGTGTTTCTGGTAGTAAGTATCCCGCGGAATATAGCATGGTTATACCAAAAGGTATGCTTAATATAAATTTCCAAGTTGGAATATTAAATTCGCGACAGCGAAGATATGTTGCGTATAGGTTCGATAAAATTAATCCTGACATATATAGACATGTGATAAGAATTAAAAATGCAATTATGAAAAATGTTGGAATGTGTACTGTTGTATAAAGCGCGATTGGATTAAAAATTTTTATTGTTAAAATAAGTATCGAAAAACTGAATAATGAATATAGTAATGTTTGCCCAATGGTTATTGTAATATAGTTCCTTTGATTCATTTTATGTGTCGGTAGGGCGCGAAACAATGACCTTATGCAATATGCAAATGTGAATAGTGCAAGTATAGCAAACAAAGGTGCGTAAAGTTTCCAAACGGGGGTGGCTAGAATTAAATCAGCGGTTATAATATATATTATAAATAAAATTAACATTGATAACATGGTTATCATACTGAATTTAAATGGTGCCCAGAAAAGCCATTTTGATAAAGTAGATTTTGTTTGTTTTTTCATGGTGTTTTCCTTCCTTTTTTTGCTAATAAGCTTATTTTATCATAATTGTCCCGTTTGATAAAGTGGTTATGTTTGTTGGTTTTATCATGTCCGTAAATGATTGTTGGTGCGATATGATAATAAATGTTGTGTCGGGCATATTTGATATAGTGTCCGCAATCTTTTGTTGTGTTTTTGAATCTGCGCCGGAATCTGGTTCGTCAAGGATTGCAAGCGCGGGGTTTGTTAGTATCAGCCGTAATAACATAATCAGTTTGCGTTCGCCACCTGAAAAACCAACGTTTACACTGCGGTTTAACCAGTCGCGTGGGATGTCAAGTTGTTCGCGCGCTTTGTCCAGGTTTTGTAAGAATTCGCCCATGGGTAAGTCTTGGCCAGATTGATAATGTTTATGTGCAATACAAGAATGTTTTAGAAAACTTGTAATACTTAACCCTGGGATTTCGGGGACGTGTTGCGCACCAAGAAATATCCCCTTTAAAGCCCGGGTTGTAATGTTTTCGGTTGTTATATCTTGGTTTTCAAAAATAATTTTCCCATTGGTTATTTCGTATTCTGGAATGCCAGCGATTGTCTGGGCAAGGGTGGATTTGCCACTGCCGTTATGGCCAGAAAGAAGATGACGCTCGCCAGCATTTATTTTTATATTTATATTGTGTAACAATTCTTTGTCGCCAAATTTTACAGACAGTTCTTTTATTTCTAGCATTGGTTAGTCCTTTGATAATGCCATTTGTATTAATTGTTTTGATTCAACCAAAAATTCCATTGGTAATCTTGATATTACAGGGGATGCCATTGCGCCTATTATCAGCGCGATTGCAGTATCTGTTTCAATGCCGGCACAATTAAGATAATTTAAAGTTGCAGCGTCAATTGCGCCAGTTGTGGCTTCGTGTGATTGTGTGTTGTTTTCGCCGTTATGAATAATGCGTGGTATTGTGTTGGCGACTGCGTTTGTGCCGATGATTCTGCTGTCGCATTTTGATGCGTTTGTGCAGTTGTTGCCGTTAAAAGAAACAAGGCTGCGGAATGTTTGTTGTGATGCATCTGTGGCAATTCCGTATGACACAATATTTGATGTTGTGTTGTTGCCAATATGTATCATTTTTGTGCCTGTGTCGGCCATTTGGGCGCCGCGTGTTATTGAAAGTGAAAAAAAGTCGCTATACGCATTGTTTCCGGACAAAATTGTAGATGGGTATTTCCAGGTTAGGGCGGATCCAACCTCTACTTGGGTCCACAGTAATTTTGCGTTTTCGTAACATTTTCCACGCTTGGTTACAAAGTTTAAAATTCCGCCTTGGTTTTTTGTTCCGTCAAAAGTTCCGGCAAACCAGTTTTGTACAGTCGCATATTTTACAGTTGCGTTATCGTGCGCAATTATTTCAACAACACCGCTATGTAGTTGGTGATTTGGGCGGCGTGGGGCGCTGCATCCTTCCATGTAGGTTAATTGTGCCCCTTGGTCGGCGATTATAAGTGTGCGTTCAAATTGTCCTATTTTAGCTGTTTCTATGCGAAAATAACTTGCCAAATCAATTGGGCATTTTGTGTTTGGCGGTATATAGACGAATGTGCCGTCTGAAAACACCGCGGCGTTTAAAGCCGCAAAAAAGTTGTCGGTTGCCGGAACAACAGTTCCAAGATATTTTTTTACCAATTCGGGATGTTTTATCACGGCATCAGAAAATGGCAGGAATATTATACCCAACCGTTCAAGTTCCGCGGTATAGGATGTGTGCACAGATTTACTGTCGATGACTGTGTCGGTGGCCATGCCAAGCAGTGCTTTTTTTTCGCTTTCGGGCAGGCCCATTTTATCGTAAATGTTTTCTAAATCTGAATTATCAATTTTTGATGGTTCGTTATAATAATTTAATTTGTCGTAGTCGATGGGTTGATAATCAATTTTGCCCCAATGTGGTTCTGTCATTTTTGTCCATGCGCGGAACGCGTCAAGACGCCATTGTAGAAGCCAATCTGGTTCTTGGCGTTGTGTCGATATTGTGCGGATAAGATTTTCAGATAGTGCACCCATGGTATTATGTGTTTTGTGTCGCCAGTTGTTTTGCCTGGGCAAAGAATGTTAATGATTGCCCCAGCAATCCATCTGTGAAGGTGCTGGATAGTAAACCATCGGGTTCTGTGGTTGTCAAGTGATGCAAGAAATTATCAGCACGTCGCATATAATTGTCTATGTTTCTTGCAACTTCGGAATCTAATTTTATGCTGCGACGTAGTTTTTCAAGCGCAAAAGGATTTTTTGCATATTCGTCCATTATGCCACCAAGCGCACGCCAAAGTGGGTGTTCTTGGGTGTTGCGTGGCATAATGTCAATTGCCGCCATTATAGGTATCAGGCTTTGTAGCAGGTCTTGGTATATCATTTCGGCGTTTTCTGCAATGGCGTTTGTTGCGTATTTGTTTTTTAATACAGATTGCATCTTTACAATAAGGCTATATTGGTGTTCCAGTGTTTTTGCCATGTTTGTTACGCGGTTATTTATGCGGTACATATAAAAAGATATTGCACCAATTAATAATAATGTTAATCCAAATAAAATAAATATAATAGTGTTCTGCATGTGTTTGCCTTGTGTTCTTGGTTTGTTTTGATTGATAGTATAGCATCTTTTTTGTCGATTCGTTTGAATTTATGTCTTGATATGTTTTTTTTATTGTTTTTTTAGCGTTTTAGGTCTTGCACAGATTCGGTCAAATTGTTATAATAACTATTGAATAGAGGAAATATTTAGGGAAAGGAAGTCTAGACATGTTCCGTAAAATTTTGATTGTTGCTATGTTTGCAACGGCCGCAGGCTATTGTTTTGCCGCAGAATTTATGCCACAAGTTGTTACGTCTCAGGTGTTTTTTGAACAGGAAAGGGTGGCGAATGACAGCATGTATGAGCAGGTTGATGTTATGCAAGAAAATTCAACCATGATGCCGGTAGAGGTTCCTGCCTGGCCGTTGGCGGGGTCTGATGCGGACGTAACTATTGCGTGCGAAGGTGGGACTTGTTCCAAGAATAATCAACAGGATAATATCCGAATAGTTTCCAAGGTTGGAACGGATTTGGTTGTTGAAAATAATTTTAATCTTGGTGCGCGTGGTGCTTATGATACTTGGTCTGGGGGCGCCAATATGTTGCATGGTACACAGATTCCAGTTGGTTTTGATGATGAGTGTAATTCTAATTCGGAAATGCCATTGTTGCATCGCGAAGTTTTGGAAGATGATGGTGGTAATGTTTTGGCTGTATCACGTAGCGGTCGCAAGAATTGTGGTAAGTATGCGGATGGCTATGAAGCATTTGCCGTTAGAACTGGGATGACGCCAGAAGAAAAAAAGGACGTGCAAGAAACAATTACCGAAGAAACAGAAATTGCGGTTGATATATCCGCGGATGCCGAAGCGCCCGCGACAATTGCAGATCAGGTTCGTTCTTGGGTTGTTGCGTCTGGACAGACGTTGCGTGGGGTGTTGCAGTCTTGGTGTGATAAGGAAGGTTGGGATTTGGTTTGGACGACATCGCGTGAATATCCGATAGAGGCAAGTGCAGTCTTCAAGGGACGTTTTGTCGATGTTGCGTCTGCGTTGGTTCGTAATTTTGGACGTGCGACACCTGTCCCATATGCAAAGTTCTATAAAGGTAATAGGGTGTTGGTAATATCAACTAATGAAGAATAGTCTGAAAAAAAACATAAGATGCCGTAGGAGAATATAATTATGATAAAGACTTTGAGATTAATTGTAATGTGCACATTGGTTATGGCGACAATTACAGGGTGTGCAAAAAAAGAATCTGCCAAGGTGGCGGCATCTGTTGATCAAGATTTTATTAATGCCTATGATGCGTTTGAAATGGCAAAAAATCCACGTGCCAAGGTGGCAAGTGGCGATACGGTTTCTATGTCCGAAGGGGTTTGGTTGGGAAATAAATCAATGGTTTTGGAACATCGTAATAATTTGCCGTCTAATTTTGAAACGGATACAGGGGTTACTATTTTATTAAATGAACCGGTATCATTACAAGTTTTGGCAAATGATATATATTCAATTACAGGCATCCCTGTTAAAATTGATGGTCAGGTGTCCGCCGAAAAATTGAAAAAGTTAGTTAATGTTGCTTATACTGGGAAATTGTCTGGTTTGTTAAGTCAGGTTGCAACAGATTTAGATTTGCTGTGGTATTATGATAAAAATTCAATTGTTTTTTATGAAACAGAAACACGTACATTTACACTTTATGCCTTGGGAACCGAGGTTGCATATCAGACATCTGTATCAACGGATGATGCAAATGAAGTTTCTTTGGAATCTACATTGAAAGAATGGGATGAAGTTGAAAATGCAATTGCATCGATTATTGGAAAAAGTGATAATGCAGATTTTACAGTGTCGCGCAGTTTGGGAACTATAACCGTTACTGCGTCGCCATCGATTTTGGCCAGAATTGGTGAATATATTGACCGACAAAACAAACGGTTAAGTCAATTGATTACAATTGATGTCAAGGTTTTGCAGGTTACAATATCTAATGATTCTGCATTTGGGTTAAATTTGGCGGCGGCAATTAATTCTACATCTGGGTTGAATATTGTTGCAAATCCAAAGAATAATCTTGCATCAACAGAGGCAAGTTCGATGAATATTGCTGTTTTGTCCAATACAATATCTGCCTTGACAGGTGCAACACATATGGAAAATGGCGTCGAAGTTGAAGGGGCATATACACAAGATCAAATTGCCAATGGATCTTTGGCCGGGGCCGCTGGTAGTAATGCCTTGATAGAAGCCTTGGCAAAGCAGGGCAAGGTGTCTTTGGTTACAAATGTTGGTGTTACAACACGCAGCAATCGTGTTGCCCCGGTTAGCAATACACGTACAACCGGTTATATTAAACGTTTCGAATCTCGTAATTTTACAACGGTTGAATCCAGTACAGTTGATCAGGATGATTTGGAAACAGGGTTCACAATGCAATTGTTGCCAAATGTTCTAGAAAACGGGAAAATATTATTGTTGTTCCGTATGTCTGTTCGTGAATTATTACGTATGTCAACACAGACAATTGGCGAAGTAACCTTGCAATTGCCAGAGGTTGAAGAACGTAGTTTCATGCAAGAAGTAATTATGGAATCTGGTCAAATGTTAGTTGTTTCTGGTTTTGAAAAGCAGACAAATCAAGATACGCGCTATGGCCTTGGTGATCCGGACTTTATGGCATTGTCTGGTTCACGTGAAACCAAGTCTGCCCGTGAAGTTTTGGTTGTTATCTTGACCCCGCAAGTTTTAATTAGCCCGATGGATTCAGAACGCAGTATTCAGCAGCACTGGGGGGCGCCACTAAATTAAAATAAAATCTAATGGCATATCTATGACTAAACCCGCAACCTTATGTAACTTCTGTACACTACGGTTGCGGGTTTAATCATATCTACGCCATTATCTTTTATTTTTTCGCTAATCACGGGGTTGGGTTTTGGTAACCTTATGTAACTTCTGTACACTACGTTGTCGGCACCACTTGTATCTACGCCGTTATCTTTTATTTTTTTGCTAATTTAAAAAATCTATCATTCTGGTGTCGGGTATTGGAATGGCAAATGCGTTTGCATAAAGTTACCCCTCCCACGATGGTGGGCCCAGGACGGGGTAGAGTGCCGTAATTACGGTGGCTTAGCAACAAGGGGGGATAGAAATTGCCTGTGGGTGATTTAAGCGCATTAAAGCAAGAATACATTGCGCTTGCGTCTGGTTTAAAGATATGCAATCTGCATAATAAGTCAGATAAATAAAAGAGTAGTTGAAAAATACATATTTTTCGTTAAAAACACCGATTCGTTTCAGGGCCCCTTATATGAAATAATTCTTAAAAACACTAATTCAGATTCAACTTACGATTGTATTACTTGACGTAAATTCTAGTTTTATGTAATAATATTCCCATTGTATAATTTTTATAAAAAGGGAAGAAATGGACTATCATGACGCGATTTGGAAATCGATTGGGCGTATTGCAAATATGAACAATACCAGCTGTTCGGGGCTTGCAAAAATGTGTGGCCTGGATGCAACTATTTTTAATTATAGTAAACGACAATCTGCATATGGCCAACCAAGATGGATAAGCACATCTACGTTGGCCAAAGTGTTGATAAAAACGGGATTGACACCGAAACAATTTGCAGAAATATTGCAAGACTGCTTGGACCAACAAAGGATAAAATAAACAAACGCCCAGATGGGTGTTTGTTATCTAGTTGTGTTGAACTTTATCTTAGATGTATAAAATATCCGGATTTTCCCGATATTTTATACAAACAGGTCTTTTACAAATTGGGCGTGTTCAGTGATGAATTTAAATCTAAATTCAGGCTTCTTGCCCATTAGTTCAGAAACAATTGTTCGTGTTTTTTCTGTGTCTTCGGCACCGTCTTCGGTTCGTGGTGGCAGGTCAACACGAATTAATCGACGTGTTTTTGGCGACATTGTTGTTTCTTTTAATTGATTCGGCATCATTTCACCAAGGCCCTTGAATCGGGATATTTCAACCTTCTTATTCTTGTATTTGCCGTTTTTTAAATCTTCAAGTTCTTCGTCAGAATCAACATAAATCGATTCGGTGCCGTGTGTTAATTTGTATAGTGGGGGACAAGATAAGTATAAATGTCCACCATAAATCAACTGGGGCATATATTGATAGAAAAACGCCATCAGCAATGATGCAATGTGGCTGCCGTCAACGTCGGCATCGGTCATGATAATAATTTTTTCGTAACGTAGTTTGTCTTCGTTCCAATCTTTGGCGGTCCCAGCGCCGATAATATCAATCAAGTCATTTAATTCTTTGTTGGCGCCAAAGCGTTCATCGGAATTTGATACCACATTTAACACCTTGCCGCGTAGTGGCATAATAGCTTGGGTCGCGCGGTCGCGTGCCTGTTTTGCAGTTCCACCGGCAGATTCCCCTTCGACGATAAATAGTTCGGTTCCTGCAATTCCATGTTTTGAACAATCCGCAAGTTTCGCAGGCATACGAATTCGTTTCGTCGGCGTTTTACGGGCAATGTCTTTGACTTGTTTTGTCTTTATTCGTGCATTCGCAAGATTTATCACAAATTCTAGTAAGGCATTTGCGGTCTTGGGGTCTGACGCCAGGAATATTTCCCATGGATCACGTAGTGCGTTTTCTGTGTACCTTGCAATTTCTGGGTTAGATAATTTTTCTTTGGTTTGACCCAAAAATTGTGGTGTTTTGTAAAAAACAGATACAATAGCCGCAACAGAATCAAATACGTCTTCGCCGATAATATTTGTGGCGGATTTGTTGTTGGTTTTTTCGCCGTATGCTTTTAATCCTTTGGTGATTGCAGATTTAAATCCCGTTTCGTGTGTTCCACCATCGATAGTCGCAATCGTATTACAATAAGACGAGAAAAATCCGTCGTCAGATGCCGCACCATTTTCGTCGGTTAAAAATGTTAATGCCCATTCTACACGGCCACTATCGTCGGGAAAATCAACAGAACCACTGAATATGCGTGGTAATATGCGTGGCTTGGATTCTGTTTTCTCAGCCAAGAAATCTGCAACCCCATTTGGATAGAAAAACGTCTTGCTGGTGGGGATGTTCATATCTTCGGTTAATAATTCTGGATTGCATTGCCAATCTATTTTTACGCCGCGGGATAAAAACGCCTTGGCGCGTGCCATACGATAAATTTTTATCGGCTTGAATGTTGCGTTTGCACCGAATATTTCGTCATCAATTGTAAATCTGATTTTTGTGCCGTGATTGCGTGTTGAATCGCCACGTTGCATTGTGCTGGTCGGTAGGCCACGTGAAAACGTCTGGCGCCAATTGTAACCATCGCGCGCAATGTCAACAATCATTTCACAAGACAGGGCGTTTACAACCGCAGAACCAACACCATGTAATCCACCACTTGTTTTATATACATTATTATTGAATTTCCCACCAGAATGCAGGGTTGTTAAAATAACCTCTAGCGCGGATTTGCCAGGGTATTTTGGATGTTCGTCCACAGGAATTCCACGACCGTCGTCGGTGATTTCAATCGTTTTAGAATCAATTAAATTTACAGTGATTTTCTTGGCAAAGCCGGCAACGGCTTCGTCAATAGAATTGTCCATAATTTCAATCGGTAGGTGATGCCAGGCCTTTTCGTCCGTGCCACCAATGTACATCCCAGGACGCAAGCGAACCGGTTCTAATCCTTCGAGAACCTGAATATCTGATGCGTCATATGTGTTTGTGTTTCTTTCCGTCATAATGTTATTATTATTAGAACATTTTTGAAAATTACGCAAGCCCAAAGAATTTAAGCATAAATTATTATTATCCTCTTGATTTTTTTGTTTGGGCGCTTATATATTTGATATCAACATAAATTATATGGACATATAAAATGAATAAAAATCCTTATGAAGTTTTGGGTGTTGCACGTGATGCAAGTGATGCTGATATTAAAAAGGCTTATCACAAACTGGTTATGAAATATCATCCAGATAGAAATCCTGATAATAAAGACGCAGAAGAAAAGTTTAAAGAAGTAAATAATGCGTTTGATATATTGAAGGACCCACAGAAACGCGCCGCATACGATAGGTTTGGTGATGCTGCGTTCGCCGCAGGTAATGGGGCGGGCGCTGGGTTTGGTGGTGGTAATCCATTCGGAAATGGTGCCTTTCATTTTAATATGGGGGGTGGCGCAGGAATGGATGACATTTTGCGCGAGGCAATGCGTGGATTTGGCTTTGGTGATTTCGCAGGTGGCGCACAACGTGGCGCACCACAACGCGGTGGACGTGATTTATTAGATGAAGTTGTTATTGATTTAAAAGACGCTTTCTTTGGCAAAACCCATACCGTAAAGTTTTCAAGTAATGTACAATGTGAAAAATGTCATGGGCACGGTACTGCGGATGGCAAGCCTGCGCCAGTTTGTTCACGTTGTGGTGGAAGTGGCTTTGTTCAGACCCGTCAAGGTTTCTTTGCAATGGAGGCGCCTTGTCCAGATTGTGATGGGTTGGGACGCAAAATTTCCAAAAAATGCAGTGAATGCGATGGAACGGGAACACAAAATAAACAGCGTACATTAGAAGTTAAAATTCCTGCGGGAATTGAAGATGGTGCCCGTTTGAGACTTGCTGGTCAGGGCGAGGCGGGTGCAAATGGTGGACCCGCAGGGGATTTTTATCTGGATATAAGAATAAGACCCGATAAAAAATTTGAGCGTCAAGGAACTGATTTATTTATAAAAGTTGATGTGCCGTTTACAACGCTTGCCTTGGGGGGCGAGATAGAGGTAGAAACAATTGACGACAAGAAGCTAGCGGTCAAGGTGCCTGCGGGAACACAGGTCGGCGAAAAGTTGCGCGTCAAGGGACATGGTATGCCGTCTGTAAGACGTGCGGGAAGTTTTGGGGATTTATATATAATCGTTTCGATTAATATACCGACCAAGTTGACTGATAAACAAAAGAAGTTGTTAAGTGAATTTGCCGGGTTGAAATCTGATAAAAAAGGTTGGTTTTAATGCGTATAGCGCGTAATTTATTGGTGCGTAAATTGCCGGTCGTGGTTGCTATTGCGTTGTGTGCAAATTCGTCTTTAAAGGCACAAGATGTTCAATATGCTGATACGGTAATGGTTTTGAATTTTAGTTCGTCTTTATATGATACCAATTATGGTTTGTATGTTGTTGATAAAAAAGGGAAGGTGCACAAGCATATTAGTCCAATGTTTGTTGGGGCGGATGTTGTCCCACCACAGCGTGGTGATGAAATTGTGGGCAAAGTAGATTCTATGTCTGGGAATTTTAATGTGTATAGAAATTTGACAGTTGAAAAAATGCGTGAATATTTTGTTAAAAAGTCGGCACAAAAATATAAATAATAAAACCGCCACATTGGCGGTTTTATTGCGTATAGAAAGTTTTTTGTTATTTTACTTTTTTTAGTTTTTCGATAAATGTAATTGTGTATTGTCCCGCAGACCAAATCGATGCAATTAATGATAGCCATAATCCATAAATTGCAATTTGGGGCAAAATATAAACTAACATCATTAATGTTTTGCTGCTTGTTGTGGGGGATATTAATGTTCCGATTACAAAGATTAATAAAAATGCAGATACTGAAATCATTTGAAATGTTGTTTTTATTTTACCTAGTGAAAAGCGGGCTGATGGTACAGGCATTTCTATCTTTTGTGTGCGCAGAAATTCACGTAATCCCGATATGTATAATTCGCGTGCTATCATAATTATTATAGGGACGATTATAAACCAAGTTGGCATCATTATCGCCAACATAATTAATGTGTTGCATACCAATAATTTATCGCCGATGTGGTCTAAAACACCGCCGATTTTTGTGCATGCGTTATATTTTTTTGCAAGATATCCGTCAAAGAAGTCTGATATAGAACCAAGAACGAATAGTATAAATGATGTCCAGTACATTTGTGCTAATAGTGTTGGGATTATTGCGAATGCCGCGGCAATGCGGAATGCAGATAAAAAGTTTACAAAAAATTTCATTTGTTTTCTCCTTAAGTTATATATGACATATTATATCATTTATTGATGAAAATGCGCATATATTTTTTCGGCTGCGCTTTTCCCAAGTCCGGATACGCGTTTAAGTGCGTTTAAGTCTGCGTCCATAATTGCGTGGACAGATCCAAAGTGCTGTAATAATGCGCGTTTTCGTGTTGGGCCAATGCCGTCAATTTCGTCCAGTACGGATGCGGTCATTTGTTTTGCGCGTGTGGCACGATGATATGTTATTACAAAACGGTGCGCTTCGTCGCGGACCGCGCGTAGCATTAAAAATAAAGGGCTGTCTTTTTCCAAGGTGTGCAAAATATCGCCGTTTGGTAAAATAAAGTGTTCGTCGCCATCGCGGACTTCGCCTTTGGTTATTCCCATCACAGGGATTCCGTTTGAAGCGCGGTTGGCGATGTTCCATTGTGCGATACCGCCGTCCACGATTATTAGGTCTAGTTTCGGGCCGCGTTCGACGGCACGTTTTATGAATTCTGACATCATTGCGATATCATTGCCGGCGCGTGATTTGTCTTGTAATTTAAAATGCCTGTATCCGCTTTTTTCAAATCCATTATGATTAAAAGTTATCATTGCGCCAACTGCATTTTTCCCGAATAGGTGCGAATTGTCAAAAACGCCAGCTAGGTTTATTTTTATTCCTAGTAATTCTTCTAGGGCGGAAACGTTTTTGTCCCAGTCTAAAATGGGTGTATGCGCATTGTTTGTTCGGTTTCCGCGATTTGATGTATGGGTTAATGCAGCGATTTTGTCGCGTATTATTGCGGCAGATTCGTAATCCATTTGTTGTGAATATTCGTTCATTTGTTTTGTTAAATCTGCAATGATTGGTCGGCTGTCGCCGGTAAGTATTTTTCGCGCTATACGCAGTGAATCTGAGTATTTTTCGTTGTCTGGAAAACAACAAGGCGCACTGCAACGTCCGATTTGATGCAATAGGCAAGGGCGTGTGCGATTGTGCATTTGCGTGTTTGTGCATGTTCTGATTTGACAGACTTTTTGAATTGTTTTGATTGTTTCGTTTAATGCAGAAACACTTGGGTATGGGCCATATACATCACGTCGCTGTGATATTTTGCCACGAAATTTCAATAGGCGGGGAAAATCGTCGTTTGTTAATGCCAACATTGGGTACATCTTTCCGTCGGTTAGCATTATGTTATATTTGGGTTTTAAAGTTTTTATAAGTTCTTGTTCGCGAATTAATGCGTCGGATTCTGTTGCAACTGTTTCCCATTCAATGTGGTGAACCAATGTGCGCATAACTTGTTTGTGTAGTTCCAGTTTGGATATATCCATATATTGTTTTAGACGATTGGATATGTTTTTTGCCTTGCCAACATATAGCAAGTTTTTGTCTGCGTCATACATTTTGTAAATGCCGGGGGCATTTGGCGCATTTTCTATTAAATCTGAAAATTGAATATTCATGACTTTTATGATAGAATAAGTTTTGTTAAATAGCAAATAGAGGTTATAACATGATACAAGAATCTGGTCGTTCAATGATTGAAATGTTGGGTGTTTTGGCAATTATGGGGGTTATTACCGTTGGGGCAATAGGTATGATTTCAACCGCAATGCGTACACAGAAATTGACGGCGGTTAATGATGAGGTCATTCAAATGGTTACGATGGTTCGAAATCTGCATGGTGAATATGATGATTTTTCGGCAATGAATACGACAACTATATTTGGGGCAATCGGAATGTCTGATAAAAACCCATATGGTGGGACGTACGAATTGTCGGTTAATCCATCGGACGCAAGACAGTTTATAGTTACAATAAATGGTTTGGCAAAGTCTGAATGCGAGGCGTTGGTTGCCAAGGCGTGGTCTGATTCTATTGGGTACCAAGTGTCTGATGGAAAGTCTGGTGGGGCGGTTGGAAATTGTAATTTAGAAAATGGTAAGAATTCTGTGCAGATAACTTATGGAGAATAAGGTAAGTTTTTGTGCGTATGCCAATCGGGGGTCAAGATGGCGGATTTTATTCAAGTGTCAAAGGTAGAAGATGGGGTTCGTTTGTTGCGTTGGTTCTTGCGACATTTCCCGTCTATGCCGCAACGTGAATTCTATAAATTGTGTCGTGGCGGTCAGATACGTGTAAATTCAAAGCGGGTTCGTGGTCAGGAAATTTTGCACGCAGATGATGCTGTCCGTATTCCGCCAACATTGGCTAGTTATGCCGTAGCACCAATCCGGAAAACAGAAAGCGGGGAAAACTTTTCGTTGGCAGATTTGGAAACTTTGCGCAAAACCATTGTTTATAATGATGCAGATGTGGTTGTTTTTAACAAGCCTGCGGGGTTGGCGGTTCAGGGCGGAACAGGAATTAGAAAGTCTGTTGATAAAATGGCGGTAGCCTTGTTCCCTTATGACAAGATTTCGTTGGTGCATCGTTTAGATAGGGAAACAAGTGGTTTGTTGGTTGTTGCAAAAAATCAAAATGCTGCACAAAAATTATCCGCACAATTTCAGAATAAAACCGCGCATAAGGAATATCTGGCTTTGTTAAATGGGGATGTAAACCCAAAGCGTGGTTTGATAGATAATTATATGATAAAAGGACAGGTCTTGGATAACCCAAGAAGGTTGAACGATGGTACGGGACCGCGTCCGCAACGTGCGATTACAGAATATAATGTTTTGGGATGTGCCGCAGGATGTGTGTCGTGGGTGCGATTTTCGCCAAAGACGGGGCGCACACATCAGTTAAGGTTGCATAGTGCGTTTTCATTGGGCGCGCCAATCGTAGGGGATTCTTTGTATGGTAGGAATAAAGAAGTTAGTGGAATGTTGCAGTCGGTTTTGCAAACAAATAACTTGTTTTTGTTCGCGTATAAGATAACATTTCAGCATCCGACAACTGGGCGAATGATTACGTTGCGGGCAACGGTGCCAGATTTTATGATGCCGGTAATTAAATTTTTGGAATTAAAATTGCCATGAAGGTAAGAAAAAGTTTGTTTTTTCCAATAGTACGTATGGTTTGCCTGATTGTGGTCGGGTTGTTGGTCGCGCTTGGCGTTGCGTTAAGTCGTGTTAATCTTGAGGTGTTACGTGGAAATTTAATTGCGATATTGCGTGATGCAACGGGTATGCCGATTGAAATAGCGGGTGATGTTTCGTGGAAGTTTTCTTTGCATCCACAGGTTAAATTAAATCAGGTTAGGGTCGCAAATCCTGAGTGGGCGCATGAAAAATATTTATTTAGTGCAGATGAAATTGATGTAAGAATAAATTTGATTTCTTTGTTGCGTGATAGACCGACAATCCAAAATGTAAAAGTTTATAATGCAAATTTGAATATTGAAAAAAATGCCGATGGTGCCACGTCGTTTGCAAAAAAAATATCTGTATCGGATGAAAAAAAATCCGTGCCTATCATAGAAAAATATCCGTTCAAAGATGCAGGCCTTGGTGGGGTAGAGATAAAGAATTTAAAATTAAACATCTTTGATAATAAATATTCTTTGGCGGGATTGAATATTAGACGGGATCATAGAACAGAAAATAGAGAATATGCAGGATGGATAAAGATAGACAAGGATCTTTTCCCGTTCGTTGTGTCTTTGTCTGAATATAATGATGTGCGCAAGGTTTATCCAATGCGTATTGCGATGGCGACGGGCGGTGATGCCTTGATTGCAAATGTCGCATTGGAAGGGACTAGTAAATTGCCAATTGATTTTATCGTTCGTGGGGATATAAAAAATGTAGATGCCTTGGCGCAGTTGTTTCAAATAGATATGATGGGGATTTCAGAAATAAAGTTAAATATTGCGGGTGGTATGGATCGGCAGAAGTTGACTTTACGTAAGTCTTCGATAATGTTGCGAAATACAGAATTTTTGATTTCTGGTGTTTGGAACTGGGCACAGAAAAATACTTTAATAAATGCAGATGTTTATTCGTCAGATGTAGATTTAGCGCGCTTGTTCCCAAAGATTTATGGAAAAAAACGTGTGCGCTCAAATCGTGATTTAAATGTGTTTAAAGATATCCCATTGTTTGGAAAATTCTTCTTGGGCAAAGATATTAATTTGAATCTTGTTTTAGATAGGTTTGTTGTATTCCGTGAATTAGATATTTCTGGATTGAATGCAAAAGTTAATTTAAAAAATAATCATTTGCGGTTTGATGCGCGGACGTCTTTTTTGGGTGGTGATACGGTTGTTGGTTTGGATGCAGATATTGATGCAAATGGGTATGTTTGGTTACAGGCCGCCGCAGATGGAAATCGGTTAGTTATTGGGGATTTATTAAAGGAAATAAATAAAACGGATTTGATTTCAGAATTACCAGTAAATGTCGATATATATATTCAGGCAAATGGTGAAAATTTATCACAAATTATGCAATCGATAACGGGGCCCGTTCAGGTTCATTCTGTTGGGGCGGGGTATGCGCATTCTGCGCTGGTGTCATATATGTATGGGACGGATTTCTTGACGTCTTTGCGACATAGTATCGAAGATTTGTTTACATCGGAAAAAAAGCATAATCAAATAAAGATTTCTTGTGTGGCGTTAAATGCGATGTTGCGTGATGGGGTATTTGAAACGCAAAATGGTGTGGCGGTCGAAACAAATGCGATAAATATCAGATTGGCAGGGATGTTGGATTTAGGTGATGAGAAAATGCGCCTATCTTTGGCGACGGTTCCGGTGCGTGGGATAAAGTTGTCTTTGACGGGAAATGTTGTTAATTCAATCGAGATTTCAGGGTCTTTGGCGGAACCTGATATAAAAATAAGTGGTGCGGCGGTTGCGGGCAAAGTGGCGTCTGCGACGGGGTTAGGGTTGTTGTTGGCGCCATTTACGGGTGGTATTGGTTTGGTTGCAGGTGCCGGTGTTGGTTTGGTTGCGGGGGATTTGCTTGAAAATTGGTTGGCGGATGCGCATCCGTGTGAAACGGCGATGGAACGTGGTGCGCCATTGTTTCCGGATGATCCGGAATGGATGCACGATTCGGTAGATCAGTTGATGGATATGGTTTTGAAAAATGGGGAAGAATAATGTTTGGTTGGCTTGAATTGGTTCAGATTTTAATTATTGGTATTGCGTTATGGGTGTTTTATAGGACTTTTATAAAGAATACACAGTCTGAAAAATTGGTTCGGGGCCTGTTGGGCTTGGCAGGTTTGTGGGCGATTAGTTTTGTTATGGCGTGGGCCAGGTTAGATTTGTTGGCAACTTTTTTGCATTGGACGGCTTTGTTTTTGTCTTTGAGTTTGATAGTCGTTTTTCAACCAGAATTACGTAAATTTATGGCGTTGATGGGAAATGTAAAGCAGTGGCGGCGTGTGTTGAGGCGTGATGGTGTAAAAACAAATTCTTCTAAATCATTGGACGAGATTGTAAGTGCGGTTGAATATATGTCTGCGAAACATACAGGGGCACTGATTGTTTTTTCGTCTGTTCTAGATGAAAGCGTAATAGAAAAGAAGGGTGTTGCAATTGATGCAAAAATTAGCAGCGAATTGTTGTTGACTATTTTCTTTAATAAAACGCCGTTGCATGATGGGGCGTTGATTATAGAAGGGAATCGTATTGCGTATGCGGGGGCTATATTGCCTGTGTCGCAAAGTAATTTAAGTTGGAAATATGGAACGCGGCATCGTGCGGCGCTTGGGTTAAGTGAATTGTCTGGGGCAATTGTGCTGGTTGTTTCGGAAGAGAGTGGTGATATTTCAATTGCTGAAAAGGGAAAGTTCACAAAATATGATGATATGAAAAAATTGCGTAGTCGGCTTGAAAAGATTTTTGATAGATAAGTTTGTTAAAAAATCCCCAGATGGGGATTTTTTTAATGTAGAGTTTTTTGTGAATAATCGGAAATGAATTTTTTTTCTATTTGCTCTAATGTTTTTTTTGCTTTGTTAATGTGTTCGCAACGAATGTCGCGTTCAGGTAATATGCCTTGGGAAGAAATGATTTCCTGGCGTTTTTCTAGTGTCTTGTCATGCAAGGCATTTTTTAGTGAATTTAATTTGTTCGCATCGGGGTGCAGTTCTTTAAAATAAATTTCTGTGTTGTGTAATATTCTAAAGATGTGCATCAATGTTTTTTCGCCAAGGTAATTCAATATTGTTTCGTTGTGTGGGATTTTGTAAAGGCGTTTCAAGTCTTCGTTAGAATATTTTACGTTAAATAAATCTTGGTAAAAACCTTGTATTATTTTTTCGTAATCGCCACCGGCCTGTTTTATCATGCTGCGAAGTGATTTCATTGTGTCGCTAACGTATTCGCGCATTTCTACACGTAATATTCTGTTGTGTGTGTTTTCTACTTCGTGGAATTTTGCATTTGGCATCATGAAATATGCTTTTAAAAATTTGTCTTCCAATCGCATGCAGGGGTCGTTGACCAGTTTATAACAGGCATAAGGTGATAATTTATAGTCGTTGTAGAAATTTTTGCCACCGAGTGTGTATTGGTGTCTTTCGCCAACGATATGCTTGCTGCCGTTTAAAATGTCATTAAATGCCGTGTTAATGAAGCGGACGATAGTTATGTATGTTGGGTGTTCTTCGAAACGTCCGGATATTTTATATAGATCAGATGCAAAGCAGTATTCGGTTGTGTTTTCTGGTTTAGTGGATGCGTCGTCGAATAGGCTTAGTTGTGCCTTTGGGCGTGGGCGTATCATTGCGCGGTTTATTTGGTCGTATATATATTTGGGTTCGGTGTTTATCATGGTTTGGGTCCTTGGGTTGTGGGTTGTTATTTTCCGTCTTCGATATTCGCCAGTGAAAAAAGCACTGATGATATCAATGATTGGTATGGGACGTGTTGTTGTTCCGCCAGTTCTTTTATCTTGTCAAGAACAGGGCGTGGAATACGCATATTAATCACGCAGTCAGACTTGTTAAAGGCCTTGTAGGCTGCGTATTCTTTTAATAAAGATTCAATGTTCATTACGAACAGTTGTTGCATAACGTTCGGCATATATACCACCTTCTATACCAACTGCAATACCGCAGTCTTTACAATAAACTATACCATTGTATTTACAATTGTCAATACAAATATATTTACGTCTGTAATTACTATTGTAAGGGCGGTGGTGTAGATGGTTGTGTTGCTTGCAATTTGTTATTCTTGTGTTTAAAATTGGTCTGTATTTATATGGAAAGGATTTATTATGTTTAAGAAAATTTTGGCGTCATTTATCGCCTTGGTTGTCTTTTGTGTGGGGGTGGCCCGTGCAGAATTAAAGGTTGATATTATTGCGGGGGCGGCGGAACCAATTCCGATTGCGTTTCAGAAGTTAGAAGTTGTTGGGGATGTTCCTGCCAAGGTTTCTGCGATGATACGTCGTGTCGCAGAAGATGATTTAAAGCGGACGGGTTTATTTCGTATTGTTAATCATGACGCGTTTCCTGAATATGTAAAAATGGGCGATATGCCGAATTTTAAATCTTGGGCGGCAATTAAAACGCAGGTTTTGGTTCAGGGAAAATTATACGCCCAATCTAATAACGAATATAAATTGGAATTTTTTGTTTGGGATGTAAATGGGCGTGAACAGATAGAAGCCCAGGCCTTGGTCGCATCAAAGAAGGCTGCGCGTCGTTTGGCGCATATTATGGCCGATGCTATTTATGAACGTTTGACGGGGGAAATTGGTTATTTCGATACTCAAATAGTCTTTATTGCGGAAACAGGCCCTGTGCACAAACGGGTAAAGCGTATGGCGATTATGGATCAAGACGGCTTTGGGGTACGGTATTTGTCAGATGAAGATTCTTTTGTAATGTCGCCGCATTTTTCACCGAATATGCAGACGATTGTTTTCTTGTCTTATTATAATGATGATCCAATGGTGTGGACGCTGGATTTGGATACTGGTGAACAGCGCAGGCTAGGGCAGTTTGGTGGTATGAATTTTGCGCCCAGATTTTCGCCTGACGGGACAAAGGTTGCTTTGTCGCTTGTCAAGAAGGGTATTACACACATATATGAATACAATCTTGAAACCAAAGAATTGCGTCAATTGACATTTGGAAATTCTTTGAATACCAGTCCATCTTATTCCCCAGATGGTAAAAAAATGGCGTTTAATTCTGACCGTTCTGGACGTCAGCAGATTCATGTGTTGGATTTGGAATCTGGTGAAGAAAAACGCATAACTTATGGAAATGGAAAATATGCGACGCCGGCGTGGTCGCCTGATGGGCAATTTATTGCCTTTACAAAGATGGCAGACGACACGTTTTATGTCGGTATTATGAAGCCAAATGGAAAAAATGAAAAGATTCTGGCCGGCGGTTGGTTTATGGAAGCGCCATCTTGGGCGCCTGGTTCGCGTCGTATAGTTTATTATGAAACCGAAAAACATCTTGATGGGATTGAACGCATAAGCCATATTCGTAGTATCGATATCACAGGACAAAATATTTATGATATCGAATTACCTGATGGTGTAAATGGGGTAGAACCCACTTGGTCGCCAAGATTGCCATGATAAATAAAATATTATGTGCCTTTTTGGGATTATGTTTGTTTGGGACCGCAAATGCGGTTCCCGCAGTTGTTGATTATATTTTTGATGGTGATACTTTCGCGGCCGCGGTCAAAATCGAAGAAGATATTTCTATTACTGTTCGTGTTCGTATCATAAACATTGATACGCCCGAATTAAACGGTGCATGTCCCAAGGAAATATCCATGGCTACACAAGCCAAACAAAGATTGTCGGAAATTCTACCCATAGGCACCGTGGTTGATTTACAAAATATCAAAGATGATAAATATCTGGGGCGAATTGATGCGAACGTTATTTTATCAGACGGTCGTGATGTCGGCAAGATTCTTGTTAAAGAAGGGCTTGCGCGAAGGTATAGTGGTGGCAAGCGCGCCCCCTGGTGTTCAAATAAAATCTAATGGCATATCTACAAGGGGTGCCGACAACTCATGTAGCGTTTGTACACTAGGTTGTCGCCACCACTTGTATGTACACGATTATGTTTTATTTTCCGCTAATCACGTAGTTTGGGTCTGAGAACTC
>JAZRSI010000031.1:0-9706 GCA_045651445.1 Candidatus Enterousia sp.
ACATATCATTTTAACAAAAGCCATGAAAAAATTGGATAATATTGTTAAGCGAGAACAGGCATACATCAAAAAAAATATCAATAAAGCAAATGAAACAAAATAAAAAATTCCCGGCTTTTTTGAACATTTTTATTAAAAAAGACAGGAATTTTTATTTTTTATTTAGTTCGGATATACACCTTCTAAGGCCATCTTTCCAATGTGGAATTTTTATATCAAATGTATCTTTGATTGCGTCTTTGTCCAAAACGCTATACGAAGGACGCGTTGCTGGTGTTGGATATTGCGCAGTTTTTATCGGATTTACCAAACAATTTAATCCAGATAATTCCATAATTTCCGTCGCAAAATCATACCACGAACATACACCCATATTTGTAAAATGATAAATTCCAGATTTTTCTTCGGTCATTTGTGGAATTATCTTTACAATCGCAGATGCCAAATCCGCGGCATATGTTGGTGTTCCAATCTGATCAGAAACAACATTTATACTTTCACGTTCGGAACCCAAACGGCGCATAGTTTTTACAAAATTATTTCCATAAGGTGAATATAACCACGCCGTTCTTATAATTACATAACATTTTGAATTTTCAATTACCGCCAATTCGCCATCACGCTTGGTTTTGCCGTATACAGACGTAGGATTTGTTGCATCAGATGGCGTATATGGTGTATGACCCGTACCATCAAATACATAATCTGTTGAAATATGTATTAACTTGGCGCCAGATTGCGCAAGGTTTTTTGGGCCATCTACGTTTATTTTTGTTGCAAGTTCAATATTGCTTTCCGCCATATCAACCGCCGTATAGGCCGCGCAATTTATGATTAAATCTATTTTGTTTTCAGAAATAAATTTTTTAACCGCAATCGCATCTGTGATATCAAGCGTATCAACATCTGCACAAATTGCATCTGGTAATAATTTCTTTATTTCCGTCCCCAGTTGTCCATTACATCCCGTTATCAGGTACATCTTTTAACCCCTTGGCAATTCTATCTTTGTCCGATGTTATTATTTTATCAGCTGGGACACCCCAATCAACCCCAATGTCTGGGTCATCAAAACGAATACCAAATTCAGATTGCGGCGCGTATAAATTATCACATTTATATGCAAATACCGCCGTTTCAGATAAAACCGAAAAACCATGTAAAAAACCACGGGGTATAAATAATTGACGCTTGTTTTCATCACTTAATTCAACCGCGACATATTTGCCAAATGTCGGCGAATTCTTGCGTATATCAACCGCAACATCTAATACACGCCCATGTAAAACACGTACTAATTTCGCCTGGGCGTGTTCACCAAGTTGACAATGCAGACCACGAACAACACCATAAGACGATTTTGACTGATTATCTTGTACGAATTTATTTGGAATTCCGTTTTTTATAAATTCGGCTTCGTTATACGATTCAAAAAAGTAACCACGTGCATCTTCGAATACACGTGGTTCAACAATTACAACGCCGTCAAGTTCTGTTTTTATAAAGTTCATTTTCAGTCCTTTTTAATTAATTATTAAACAAGAAATGACATATATCACCGTTATTCATTATATAATCACGACCAACAAGACGCATCTTGCCCGCTTCTTTGACCGCAACTTCGCCACCAAGTGAAATAAAATCTTCTGGGGTAATAACTTCGGCACGAATAAAACCTTTTTCAAAATCAGTGTGAATTTTACCCGCCGCCTGGGGCGCCGTCATACCAACAGTTATTGTCCAAGCGTGCGCTTCCTTGGGGCCAATGGTATAATATGTTTGCAGACCAAGGGTCTTGTATCCCGTCTTGATAACCTGATCAAGTCCAGATTCCGTTAATCCCAAATCATCAAGGAACATTTTCCTTTCTTCTATATCAATAATTTGCGATATTTCCATTTCTATTTTCGATGAAATAACCAAAACATCTGCGTCTTGGCCATATTTTTCACGAACCATATCAGAATATTTATTCCCAGTCGCAGCAGACGCTTCGTCAACGTTACATACGTAAATAACAGGTTTAGATGTTAATAAATTAAACGGCTTTGAATCAACATCACCAAGGCGGGCAGGTATAAATTTTTCTAAATTCGCCTTTATAATATTCGCATCAGCCAATAATTTTATTGAATCTTTGTCCAGACCGCGCGCCTTCTTTTCAAGATTTTTTATCTGTTTTTCAATGCTTTCAAGGTCCGCCAACATTAATTCTGTTTCAATCGTTTCAATGTCTGATAATGGATTAATACAACCATTAACATGAACAATGTCATCATTTTCAAAACATCTTACAACATGAATTATCGCATCAGTTGATAATATATTGCCAAGGAATTTATTCCCAAGCCCTTCGCCAGCAGATGCCCCCTTGACCAATCCCGCAATATCAACAATTTCCAGTTGCGTTGGTATTATTTTCTGAGAACCCGCAACACGCGCCAATTCATGTAAAGTAGCATCCGGTACAACAACACGACCCGTATTCGGTTCGATTGTACAAAATGGATAATTTTGCGCATCCGCCGCAGCACTTTGTGTCAAAGCATTAAATAATGTAGATTTTCCAACATTTGGTAAACCTACAATTCCACAATTGAAACCCATAATAAAATCCTTTATAATAATGCTTAATATGTCATACATGTGGAACGAATTCAACATAAAAACCTTTCCGGCGGAAACTATTGTTTTCCGCGATGGGCTTTATTGTCCAGATTTATCAACGTTGGAATATGCCCCAATTGATAAAAAATATAAATTACCGGTACATATTATATATGTTGGTGAAATTGCCGGCGAAAATGATTTAAATATTGATTTAGGTGCTGAAAATCAAAAAATTATAATAACTGTTAAAATAAAAAATAAAAAGCCGGCTTTTTTGAACATTTTTATTAAAAACGCCGGGAAAAATTCTGAAATAAAAGCAAATGTCGCTTTGCAAAATTATTCAGATTTAAATTATAAATGTGTCGCACATCATTTATATGAAAATACGGCTATTTTGATAAAAAATAAGATTTTGGCCGGGAAAAATTCAAAATCTATTATGTCAGGTAATGCAATTATTAATAAAAATTGCCCAAATTGTATTTCAGATGTTAGTTTTTCCGCAATGGTTGAAAAAAATGCAAAAATTGAATTTTTACCACAACAAAATATTTCTTCGGAACCAATAAGTGCGGAACATAGTGCAAATATTTATCGGGGAACAGATGCACAAATTATATATCTGCGACAAAGTGGACTTGGGACCTTTGAGGTCGAAGATGTTATCAAAGAAGCCTTTTTGAATGATTTTTAAAAAGTATATTAAAAAAAACCGGCAATCGCCGGTGTTTTTATTTCTTCTTGAAACCCTGTTTTGCCTTGAACTTAGGATTATCAGGATCAATCAAGATAACTTGCTTACCACGACGGATTTGTTTTACATTACCGCGTTTCTTCCAAGCCTTTAATGAACTTAAAAATTTCATGTCGTTATCCTTTTTACAAAGCGATTATAAACATATTTTTTGAAAAATCAAATAATATTATTATTTATAGTTGTTTTTGTAGGCCCTGTTGAAATTGTTGAAAATCGTTTTTAGTTTTTTTTAAACACTTTTTTAACAAAAAAAGCCTTGGATTATAAGGTTTTTTGTGTCGGTGTTAATAAATATAGCTAAATAATTAACAGTTGAAATTTATATCGGTTTTCAACATTTTTAACATTTTTATATGTTTATATTTTATGCTTGTTGAAAATTGTTGAAATTGTTATAATCAAATTACCCAGGGGAGATACTATGAAACAGCAAGTTTTAAAAGCGTTGGCAAATCCGGCACAAATCTTTTATGTGCCTTATTCGTTGGCGGTTATAAACTTTTTGATTCAATTTATAGGATTTTTTGCCTTTTTTACCGCAAGAATGATTATTTTTGGAAAAGATACAAATCCTTTGTTTTTTTTAGTAGGGGTTATTATTGTTCATTGTATCTTGATGATTTTTTCAAAAAAAGACCCACAACTGGGACAGATAGTTACAGCAAAAATACAATTGTTTAAATTAAAAATACCAAGGAAATTAGCAGCATGACCAATTTTGATAACTTCTTTAATTATTTTGCAGGCGGTGAATTTCCAATTACTTTGACTGTGTTGGTTATGGCAGTGGTGCTGGTTTTCGTGTTGCTGATGATGTATTTGCCGGTTTTAACAAGGAAAATTTTCCCAAAGTTTGGATATGCTAAATATGCGAATTATTTGCCGTTTAAGACCGTTTATAGCGATAATTCAATGTCTTTGACAGATGGTAGTATTATTCGTGTTTACAAAGTTAATGGTATTCAGACAAGTATGCAAGATGATGCAACACGTGAAAAATTCTTGGATTTACGGGCGCAATTATTTAATCAAATTCGTGATCCTAATGTTGTTTTGCGTTTTTATATGATACGTGATGCGGCAGATGAAAATACAAATTATGAATTTGGACAGCCTGTGTTGCAGAAGATTTATGATAAATGGCAAGGACAAGGATTAAAGATATTCTTGAATTCTTATTATATTGTGTTGTCGGTTAAGGGAAATGACGCGCGTGAAAAGTTAAATCAATATTGTAATTATGTCGAATCGATATTGGCACCGTACAAGCCACAGTTGTTGAAAAATAATGCGGCCGATAATATGGCGACTTTTTTAGGCAGAATTTTATCGCCTATTTCAAAACCAAAACCAAAATTCGCAGATAATAATATCGCAAGACTGGTTACGGTCGATAATGTAGATTTTATGAATGATGGTTTAATTAGATATGTTTCTGGTGGACAACAAACATTTGCTGCGATGGTGTCTTTTAAAATGTCGCCGGATTATTTAGATGAAGAATTTTTTGAAACTATTTCCACAATTCAAACAGAAATGATTTGTATGAATGGTTTTGGTATTATGGGCGCAGGGGCGGTAGAGGCAACTTTGCGTCAAAGGCGTTCAACCGCAGATGAAAATACAACTTCGACCGAAGAACAAATCGCAGAGGCACAATCTGTGATGGATGAAAATGTTTCTGGTAATCAAAGTTTGGTTAATTTTTATCCTTTGTTTGTAATCTTTGGGGCAACACGTGAAAGTTTGCAGAAATATGTGGACGAATTTAAAAGAATTTCTGCTTCGTTTGGTATTTCGCCAATTGTTGAAACGTTTGCGTCTAAGGTGTCTTGGTTCGCGCAAATCCCTGGATTTGATGTTTTTCCACGTTCTTTTAAATTATTATCAAAGGCGGCCGCGATTACTATACCTATGTCAACGCAGCCACGTGGGGTGGAAAATTCAGATTGGGGAAAAGGGCCATTGGTTATATTCCCAACCGCACAGGGAACACCGTATCAATTCCAATTCCATGTTTCTGATAAACCTGCCGCTGTGGCGCATACGCTTACGATTGGTCCAACAGGTGGTGGTAAAACGACTTTGTTCTCGTTCTTGATTGCGCAGAGTTTAAGACATCCAAAATTAAAAGCCTTTTTCTTTGATAGAAACAAAGGGGCGGAAATATTTACGTTGGCCGTGGGTGGAAAGTATATAACGATGCAAGGTAAAGAAAAAAATAAAAATCCAATGGAACAGTCTTTCTTGACGCGCTTGAATCCGTTAAAAATGCCGGATACTGCGGCAAATCGTGCGTTCCTGAGAAGGTGGTTCGCAATCATTTCTGGACAAAGTGATAATGTTTCTGCAGATGAAATTGCACGTGCGGTTTCTGTGAATTTTGATTATTTGAATAATGAAGATAGAATGTTGAAAAATTTATGGGAAAGTTGTTTTTCATCAACCGGTAATATGAGGCCCGCCTTAAAAAAGTGGATTGATCCGTTACAGTATGGGGATATGTTTAATGAATCATCAGATACGTTGGATTTGCAATCGCGTCTGACTACGTTTGATTTTACAGATATTTTACAAGATGAATTTTTAGCACCAGCAGTTATTTCTTATATTTTGCATAGAATTAATAATACAACCGTTTCAGGTGGTAATCCGTCTTTGATTATGATTGACGAAACGGCGCCAATGCTTGAAAATAAAATGTTCCGTGATAACTTTATCGCAGGTTTACAAGAAGGTAGAAAAAATCGTCAGGCGTATATGGCGGCTTTCCAGCGTGCAAATGTGTTGGATAAGTTAGGAATAGGGGATGTGGTTCGTGGACAGGCCCAGACCGTGTTATTCTTCCGTAATCCCGCGGCAGATTTGAATGATTATGCACACTGGAATTTAAATCCGTTGGAAATGGCTTTTATCCAAGGAAAAGCCTATCCTAATCTAAAACGTGCGTTGTTGTTATCAAGACCTGTTACAGGGGAATCGGTGATTTTGAATACGGAACTGGGTGGTTTGGGAAATATGCTGCGGCTGTTTGAATCTGGACGTTCGTCTGTGTTGTTGGCAGAAGAATTATATAAAATGTATGGAAGTGCGTTTGTTGATGAATATCTGAAAAAACAAGGGGCATTGGAATAACAGGCAGGACATGTATATGTTAAGGTTCTGGATGGTGGTATTTGGTGCTTGGGTTGTTATGCCAGTGATGGCAAATGATTGTTTACAGTATAAATTAAAACCGCGTATTGATATTAATATTCCTGATTGGGTAAAAGAAGTCGTTCAACCACGAAAACCAATGGATTTGTGGCATGGTAATGTGGTTGCTACATTCGTTGATAATTATGATGTTGTTGCAGATGTAAAAAATGTAAAGAATGGTTTTTGTGTCGTTTTGAAAAATGTTAATGCCTTAATCGGGTATGATAATTTTAGGGTTAGTATTGATATAAGGCATGATATTGATTCTTGTGCTTATAACGCAATTTTAAAACACGAAGATAAGCATATTGATACTTATTTATCAGTTGTTAATGATTTTAAGTCTGATTTACATCAGGTTGTTTATGATGCGGCAGATTCTGTGATGCCTATGTTTATAAAATCACGCGATGATGTCGATATGGCAATAGAAAAAATAAATAATCAATTACAAAATTATCCAGATTTGATTTTAATAAAACAAAAAATAAAAGCCGAAGAAGAAATTCGTAATAAACGTATCGATAGATATGAAGATGGAACTGATTTGATTAAGTGTTTTGAATAAGATGTTTTTTGTGTTATAATTTGTACAGGTGTTTTTACAAGAAGGGATTTGTTATGCCTATGATACAAATAAAAACAAAAGAAGATTTTATTTATTTTTTAAAAGAAAATAATGGAAATATTAATGTAGAAAATGTTATTTTTGCGCCTGACTTTGATTTGGAAATTTTAAGATTTGATGCGGAAAAAGAATATAAAAAAATGGGATTTTCTGATAAATTCTATCTTGTGGAACCTATCAGACAGGTTGTAAGAAATACTTTTGAAAAGTTAAATTCAAAACAGCGGGCCCAATATGTAAATCGTGTAACAGATTGGATTTATACACAATATAGTAAATCAAAAACATCAAGTAAAAATGAAGATTTCAAAGATTTAAATAAAATATCTCTTTACCCAAACAAGGCGTTTTCTATCTTTTTTAGGGGGATGATAAAAAGAGATTTTGATAAAGATATAACACCAGATAATCAAATTTTTATTAATTATGTAAATGCTGTATTCAGGTGTTTTTATAATTTTTCTAATGCACGTATTTTGCGTACTGATTTTGCACAAATGGTTATTGAGCAGGGGGACAAAGAAGTCGAAAAGAAATTTGATATAGATTATCCAAATGGTTATAAGGTTAATCCAGATAAATTATATCCACGTGCGGCGAATCCAAATGCGTTACATCAAATAAATTCAAATGGAAATGTTGATTTGATAAATAATTTATCAAGTTATGACAAAGGGTTAATTAATCCAACAATCGCATTTAGAAAACTTGATGCAAGTGAATTGTATGACTTGCTGACGATGGTGGATAAAAACAAGAAAAATGTTTGGAATAAAAATCAAGTTTTTGCAATTATGTCGATGATTGTTGATAAATCACCCGCAAATAATTCTGAATATTTTGATGAAATTATTCAGATTTTAAAAACAAATAATGATTTGTTTATGGTAAAAAACGAAGATAATTATAAATTATGGGCAAAAATATTCGCTAAGTTTGACAAGGTAATCGAAAAATCGGTTGGTAATCAGAAAAGATTATTAGATGAAATTGCAAGATTTCAAAAACTTGATTCAGAATACAAGAAGGATATTAATGCTTATTATGCCAAGATTGAATACAAAGAAGATGAAGTAAATACATATAACTATTTAAAATCAAAAATAGAATATTTAAAAAATACTGTAAAAAAAGATAGATATTATAAAAGTTTTTATGAATTTTATTTGGCGCGTTTGGAATCTTTCTTGGATTATTCGTTTGATAGAAAGCAGGTTATGCCAATGTGGATGGTAAATGGGGCGAAATTAGTTAAACCAGAACATCCATGGAAGGTTTTTGGTACCAAGAGTGAAAAATATAATTATGAATTTTTAATTGCTATGATTGAAGCGGTGTATGATTTTAATTCTAGAATACGCAGACTTAGAATTGAAAAACTTGGATTGAAAGATAGAGATAAAACACTTGAAGAATTAAAGATGGAACAAGATAGTTTGATGTCTGGTTTTAAATATAATTCTATTTTATTAGATACAGATAGGGAAACTGTAAAAAATAAACCTTATGTAGAATTAATAAATGGTGGCAAAGAAGTAATAAAGCACAAGATGAAAAAAATCGATTCTGCACGTAAAAAGTTGGAAGAACGTGGATATGAATTTGGAAGAAAGTCGGGTGTTGTAATTGCCGATGAAATCGCTAAAAAAAGATAATCCAAGGAAAAAAACTAAATAAAAAGTCCCCATTTTGGGGACTTTTATTTATATTGTGATAACAAATCGTGCCAAATTTGTGGGGCGTTAACTTCGTTAAAATATATGTCTAGGAAATTAACCAGGACTTGGTGTTTTTTATTAGCGTATTTTCGACCAGGGTTCGTTAAGCACATATCACGCAGGCGTAGCAATTTATCAAAAAAATGATTCACGGATGGGGATTGGTTATTTATGTTTTTGTATTTATCTATGTCTAGGTCGGTGGGTAAACATTTTGAATCAAAAAATTTGGTTTTATATTGCCCGCCAAATTCAATACAACGAATAATCCCAATGGCGCCAGATGCGTCGCACATATCGGCATCTGATACAATTGCACCTTCGATATTATGTGCTTGAATTCCGGCAAGACGTTTGTTGTAACCGATTGTTTTTACAATATTTATACATTCTTTGATAAATTCATCATCGTATCCGCTGGATGATAAAATTTGTCTTGTGTTTGTTAATAAGCGGGCGGATTCTTCGCCAAACAATTTATAATCGTCGCAATCGTGTAGTAATGCCGCCACTGCGACTAAATCACGGTTAGCCGATGGTATTTCATCACAAAATTTCATAGCGATATCGTAAACACGGAATACATGTTTGTCATCATGTCCGTTTGAATTATTTTTAAGTAATTCTGAAACAGATTTCTTTATATATTCAATATTTGTCATATTTACCCCCTGATGTTAATGAAAGTATTTTATAAAAAAATCCACCACAAGGGTGTATTTTATTTATTTAACTGGTTGCGGGGGTTGGATTTGAACCAACGACCTTCAGGTTATGAGCCTGACGAGCTAC
>JAZRSI010000032.1:0-3557 GCA_045651445.1 Candidatus Enterousia sp.
CCGTGGTTAATCCCGACAGTTGTCCATCGGCCTTGTATGCGATTTCTGCTTCGGCCAGTGCGCTTTGCAATGCTGTTGAAATGGATGTAATTTCACGTTCTGATGTGCCGGCGGTCGCCATTTCGAACAATTTTGCTTCGGCCAGTTCGATTTGTCGTGCCACAGGATTATCAAAGTCTTCGACAAAAGCCTTGTCTGTTATATCTTGCCCCAGTGCGATTAATTGGCGACGCATAGCGTGTTCATAAACGATACGTCCGTATTGTTCGACATTAACGACGGTTGCGCCCGCCCCAGACAATTGGGTTAAATAATCCACCCCGCCAACGGATTCCAAGACACCTTGCTGGTCCAGATAATTTTTTGCCGTAATAATATCAAATGGGATACCTGCGGCGAATTGTTTTTCGGCCAGTTTATAGATTTCCTGATGTGCAGGATGTGAAAAATGTTCTGACGTCAAGAATTCTGACACGCGTTCCAACGCACGATTATTCATTAACACCGCGGCCAACACGGCTTGTTCTGCTTCTAAATTTGTTGGCAAAGTTTTGGGGGTAAAATCCATGTCAAATTCCTTCTTTGGTTCAATGGTATATGAAAAAAATGCTTTTTCAATTCCTTTTTTATCAGGATATAAAATATTAAGGCTTCCGATTATAGATTCTGCTGGAAATTCTGCATGGCCAGAACTTTTTCCACCAGACAAGATAGAACAAATGCGGCAAAATGTTGGCGCACGGCATTTTTCTGCGCAAATGATGTTGGACTTTGTTCCGCCCGATAGGGCGCGTCTTGACCCCGGTGGGATTCATTTTTACGACGATGAATTTGAACCGCGTACGGCAAAACTTGGCACGAATCAAATAACGGGTTTTGTTTTATATTGGGATCCATCCACGGGTCGTAAAAAGCGCGACGGCAGCGCGTGTGTTTTATTATATCGTGATGACAAAGGCCGCAATATCTTTGTCCACGATATTTTATATTTGACTGTATCTGACGAAGAACAATTTCCTTTGTCCAAGCAGTGTGATACCATTTTGGGATATATGCGTGAACGCAACTTGCGACGAATAAGTATTGAAACCAACGGCATTGGTGGTGGGCTGCCTGAAATTATGCGTGATTGTGCGATGCGCTTTGGGATGAATATATACGTAAATCGCATATCGAACAATCGTGCAAAATCGGACCGAATCCTAGACGCCATAGAACCTGTTTTATCGACGGGGCGCCTATATGCGCATATTCGTGTCAGTCGTACGCCGTTATTATCAGAAATGTTGGGTTGGACCCCATTGGGGTGCAATGTCCACGATGACGGTTTGGACGCAGTCGCGGGTGCAATTGCCCAGGTTCCGATACCAATCCATCCTGTTGGTGGAACATCAAGAATATTTTCAGCCAACACAAATTTCCAAGTTTAACAAAGTAAAAACAATATAACTTTACAACAAAAGGAGTTTTTTATCATGCAACAAAAAAACTTACAGAATCTTTATAAACGCGCCCTAGACAGTCGTACCCCGTGGTTACGTCGTTGGGACGAAGCGCGTCGTTTTACGACCCCAACCGCGGATGATGACGTTGCGACATTATTTGATGCCACCGCATCAGATGCCGCAGACAACCTGGCTGCGTCGATTTACACATTGCTAACCCCCCCAGAATCAATGTGGGTACAACTGGTTGGTGAAAGCGAACAATCGCAAAATGCAGAATACGCAACACAGGTTCTACGGGCGCACTTAAACGATTCTAATTTTTACACAACGATACATCAATGTTATATGGACTTGGTTACATTGGGTACCGCGTGCCTATTTATGGCCCAGTCGCCAATAGGAGCATCGTCTGCCTTTACATTCACTGCGATACCGATGTCTGATATTGCGGTTTTACCGAACGCGATATTTCACACCACATCAATGACAGCCCAGGAAGTAATGAACCGTTTTCCTACGTGGACACCGCCTGCGAATTTGCGGGACACTATCAAGCGTGAACCAGACACACCATTAAAATTGGTTCAATCATTGATAGGCACAGAATTTACGGCTTGGTTGGATGTTGGTGGCGATATTGAAAATAACATTGTATCTACTGGGACATTTGAAACGAATCCTTATATAATCTTCCGCTGGTCGGTTGTCAGTGGTGAATTATACGGTCGCGGTCCGGTATTGCGTGCCTTGCCAGATATAAAGACGGCGAACAAGGTCGTTGAATTGGTTTTAAAAAATGCGACAATTGCTGTATCTGGAATCTGGCAGGCCGACGATGACGGCGTTATTAATTTGAATAATATAAACCTGACCCCTGGTGCGATTATCCCCAAGGCCGTTGGTTCATCTGGGCTAACCCCGTTACATAGCGGTGCCGACTTTGACGTTTCACAAATAATATTAAAAGATTTGCGTGAACGCATTCGCCATACATTACTTGCAGACAGGCTTGGTTTGTTATCAGAAAAAGAAATGACAGCCACTGAAATTATGGCCCGCAATGCAGATATGGTCAGAATTTTAGGTGCAACATACGGTCGTCTATTGCATGAATTCATCAGGCCTTTGTGCGATAGGGGGCTTCAAATATTGGCATCTCGTGGGTTGATAATGCCGATAAAATTAAATGGCGATGCGGAATTAAAGTATATTGCGCCAATTGCGCAAATGGCGGCATCAGAAAACATTCTTGGGGGTGTGCTATGACGGATTTAGAACAAATATATGCACGCACATTCAGTGGCACATCTGGCAAGCGAGTCTTGGAACATCTGCGTAAAATAACAATAGAGCGTGCGCTGGGGCCGGATGCGGACGATGCGCATCTTAGATTTATCGAAGGGCAACGTTCCCTTGTTCATCAGATAGAATCACTGGTTTTACGTGGTCGTGGCGGTGCACAATGACGGAACGGAATTCTGCGCTAAGTCTATTGGATTTTTTGCGCGACAGTTGGTTTTTAATTGCTTTTATTGGCGGGTTAATCTATTGGGTTGCCCGCCAAGACTATTCTGTCTCAGAACTAGAACGCGTAGATACGCGAATAACATCACTTGAAAATCGCACTACAATGCTTGAAACGGGCATAGGCCAGATTAAAATAAAAATAGACGATATCAAAGAAGACCTAAATTTAATCAAAGGTGCGGTAATAAAATAACTATTTCGCCCATTATTGGAATTCCCCTTGTGGGCGAAATCATTTATTGGCTTGATTTTAGACAAATTTGCACTACAATACAATTACGAAGAAATGTAGGTTGGGTGGGCTTTAAATGCCCGAATAAAAAAATCCTGTGTTTTTATTTTCCAAAATAAATATCATGGGGAAATGGCGCACAACCACAGATTCACTACATATAAGGTTTTTATGCTTTATAAGCAATGAATTGGGTGGTTGTGTTATGTATAACATTTAAAAAGGTAAATAAATGGTAAAAGTAAAAGAAAAAAACACATCACCACCCAAGAAAGGTGCCACCCCCAACACGCCACGTGCAATTAAGGGTATGAACAAACACGAAACGGATGCCAACGATGACAAGATGT
>JAZRSI010000033.1:0-8350 GCA_045651445.1 Candidatus Enterousia sp.
CCACTTCGTTAAAACTTCGTGGTGCAGGCAAAGAGGGGGGCAGGGATGACACCACTTTGTTAAAACTTCGTGGTGTGGGCAAAAAAAGAAGTTCTCCTCCGTTGGAGGAGTACGGCGCAGCCGGGAGGTGGTAAGAGAGCGCGAAGTATGGGGGATGACAAGAATCGGGGATTCTTGTAAAAAAATAATGAACAACAGACCTGGGGGCCCGGTGTCAAGTCAAGGGATGGTAGAAATTTATAATTTCTGTTTATATTCGTTGTTTTATAAATTTATGTGTTTTTTTGTTTGTAACGGCCAAGATTCTTTTTAGCAAGTCTTTTTTATAATTATAAGTATTTGCAAAACGCAACCATCCCTTGGCGGCGGCTAATTTGGATTCGCTTGTTTTGGATGTATCTTTTTCTTGGGCCATTGCGGTTATGCGTTTTCTTATCTTGTGCAGGGAACGTTTACGTAACAAGATGAATTTTGGAAAATGACGATATCCAACAAAATTTACACCATCACAGGTTCTACGCAAAATACATTTTGAAAAAGATAAAGATAATTTTTTCTCGATGAATTCTTGGATTTCTGTTTTCCATTGGTTTAATGTGGATTTGTCATTTGAAAATAGGCAAAAATCATCACTGTATCTGACGTAGTCGTGGCATTTCAATATGTGCTTGATAAACATGTCCATTTGATTTAGATATACGTTCCCCAGCCATTGACTGGTTAAATTTCCAATCGGTAAATTTTTGCCACCAGGAATAGAATACACAATTGTTCGTAACAATCTTAGTATTCGTTTATCTTTTATCTTTCGAATCAGAATGTCCATGACGATGTCGTGTCGTATGCTGGGGTAAAATTTTTTGATGTCGCATTGCAGAACATATTTGTTACGTTTTACAAATTGCATAACACGTTTTGATGCACCGTGTAACCCACGGCCAGGAATGCAGGCATAACTGTCTTGAATAAATGATTTTTGCCATAAATCGCCCATAATGTTTATTATTGCGTGATGTAATATGTGGTCTGGGTATAATGGTAATTCATATATTATCCTTTTCTTGGGTTCAAATACATAGAATGTTTTGTATTCTGATGTCTTGAAACGGTTGTGAATGATGTCTTGCCGAAGTTTTTCTAATAATTCTTGTTGATGCGATAGGAAATATTTTGCACTGCGTTTGTTGCGCTTGCTTTGAACAGCCTTGGCGGCCGCCAATTGAAAGTTTTCAATTGATATAAATGATTCCCACAAGTTTTTATACGTTTTCATTTCTTTATGTTTTTACGAGAATGAGAAATATTTATCGACCTTGACAATGACGGTTTTAAATGGAATTTTGTCTTGGGCAGTTTGTATTTGGTCTATTAATACGGCGCTGCCGGTGAATAAAACATAGACGTTCGAATCCATTAAAAATTGAATTTGCAAGCATTTGTCCCCTTCGCGTTTCTTGGAATTTGTTATACGAAAATCTGTAACGATGATTTCGCGATTTAAAATGTCGCCAAGGCGTTTCTTGTCCCCGGGCATTGGTAATTTATCCTTGGCAAATTCTGCAAAAGATGGACATGTGTCTGCTTGGATTTTTTGTATGTCGGTTATTATCATTTTTACCCCCAAAATAAGTTGTTTGTTAATTGGATATCCTGGACGTTCATTTTTATACCGGACAAATTACTAGCCCAGATATCCCCTGCGTTTTGAATTTGTTTACCAAAAGTCATTGTTTGGTAAATCTGGTTGTATTACCCCACCTTTTGATGTGAAAAGGTCTTTAAAACAGATGATAATATTATGTTTAATATTTCATCTGAAAAGTGTCTTGGCCACTTTGTCCCGCAGATTAGCTAAACTTTTTCCGTTGGGGAAAAGTTTTCCTTTCCCAAGGGGCATAGACCCGAACACGCCCACCCGCATGGCGGCGTTGTTGCGGACGTTGTTGCCGCAATTGTTCGCACAATTGGACGCGCAATCGGATGCGGAACTGTTCGCGTTGTTAAAGACCCAGCGCGACACAGCAACACATCAATTGCCAACGCTTAACTTGGTAATAAAACCAACATCGCGTGTCGTGCAATGCAGCACGGAGTATATCTGAAATTGCCGTATAAGACAATATTCTTTTGTTTTTATGGAATTCATGAAATCGTTCCTGTTATTTTTTGGGGGGGATTTTGATATCCTTGTCGTTGTAAGAAAAAAAAGGAGAAAAATAAAATGTGGCGAAAAATTTTCTTGTTTATTTGGGCAATGGCAATTTCTTTCTTGCCCGGGGCATTTGGATATATTTTTACACCAAAACATAGTGATGATGTGTGGTACAATGCATTGAATAATTCTGTGCTGACCCCAGATGGGTGGGTGTTTGGTGTGGCGTGGACTATTCTTTACGCGTTGCTGGGTATTGCGTTATATTTAATTATGGCCAAGGATAAAACAAGAATTTCAAAAACGCGGTCTTATGTTTTGTTCGTTGTTCAATTAATATTAAATGGATTGTGGACTTATTTGTTCTTTGGTTTGAATTTGGTCGCGCCTGCGTTGTTGACGGTTGCAGCGTTGATTGTCGTGTCTATTTGGATGATGATTGCGTTTAGACCAATCAGCAAGGCCGCATCAAATCTTGTTTGGCCATATATAATATGGTTGTGCTTCGCAATGTATCTTAATGGAACAATTTTATTCTTGAATTAATTTTTAATATTTCAAGACCTTGATTTTAGGGTCGCCGATGTTCAGATATTTCAGCCCCATTTCTTCGACATAATCGGGGCTGTAATTCTGTAATAATTTGATATGTTGCTGAATCTCAGCCAGGGTTTCTTTTTCACTGACTAATTTATTCTGTTCTTGGTCAAGGCGCCATGTGTTTATTGCAAAACGTTGAACGCTGACCGTGCCGTTAAATAGGCCCACGAACATAAAGCACGCAAACAAGGTAAGCATAACGCCAAATTTGCCGTGTATGCCACCAGACCAAGCGTGTCCAATAAATCGAAATAAATTTTTGATTTTTTCCTTCATCGGTGGCATTATATCACAAATGTTTGATGAAGTAAAAATTTTTATTGCACCATTGGCCGGCGTTACAGACCGACCTTTTCGGCGTATTATTCGCGAATTTTCGCCAAATACACCAATTGTTACGGAAATGATTTCGTGTCATTCGATAACCCAAGAACGTAAAAATTGTTTGCGAAATTTTGATAACTATTCTGACGAAGGTAATGTTGGTGCGCAAATTTTTGGGGCAGATGTAAATTTAATGGCGGATGCCGCAAAAATACTGCAAGACAATGGGGCAAGGTGGATTGATATTAATATGGGATGCCCCGTGCCCAAGGTGGCAACACGCGCAGGTGCCGGGGCGCATTTAATGCAAGATCATGTGTTGGCTGAAAAAATTATGCGGGCGGTTGTTCGTGCGGTTGATATTCCTGTGTCTATTAAAACGCGTCTGGGTTGGGATGCGGAACATATCGATTGGGATGATTTAATCCAAAGGGCCGCGGATTCAGGAATTCGGTTTGCGGCCTTGCACGGACGTACGCGTGCGCAACTTTATTTGGGCCCGGCGCAGTTGCCAAATGTTTCGGGTGCACCAATACCAATTATCGCAAATGGTGATATTAAAACGGGTGATGATATAATGCGGGTAAGTGCCTTGGGGTATAGTGGTGCGATGATTGGACGGGCGGTGTTCGGTCGGCCGTGGATTGTTTCAGATATTATGGGAAATATGCCACCAAAAAATGTTGGCGAAGTTGTTTTAAGGCATCTTGATTATGCGCTGGATTATTATGGTGAAAAAACAGCGATACCTATGTTCAGAAAACATGTAGCGTGGTATAGCGCAGGTATGCCAAATTCTTCTGAATTTCGTATCAAAGTAAATCAAATTACAGATAAAGATGCGTTAAAGGTTGCAATTCGCGAATTTTGGGGTATTATCTAAAGGAATTTTAACAGGGGTTTGTTGACTATGAATGATAATAATGTTGTTGAAAATAACGAAATTGTTACAGATGTCGCGGTTGAATTGACCGCGGGGGAAATGTTGCGAAATGCGCGTACTACGGGGCGTAGAAAGCGCGAAATCCCAACAATTGCTAAACAATTATGCATTCGTGAAGAATTCTTGGAAGCGTTGGAAAATTGTGATTATAACGCGATACGTGAACCTGTTTATGTTTTGGGATTTGCACGTAATTATGCGATGGAATTGGGTTTGAATCCTGATGAAATAGTGGCAAAAATAAAAAAAGAAATGGGAATTACATCTGCGTGTTCGGGGATTGATGACGAAGATGTGTCTGCGTGCGCAATGCCAAGCATCAAAGAAGAAAGTTGGGTGAAAATTTATTTTGTTAAGGCGTACCAATTTGTTTATCAGCATTGGATTTGGTTCGTTGGTGCATTGGCGGGAATAATATTAGTTATTGTTTTGTTATCTTTGTTTGGTGGAAAACCAGAAACAGTTGAAACAAAACCTCTTGCAAATGTGCCAGTTGTTGAAACGGTAAAAGATATTGATTTCAAAGCCAAGGTACGTGAACGTTTTGGAACGGAAAATCGCGAAAAGGCAGATGTTGTTTTGCAGGCTACACAGGAATCTTGGGTCAAGGTCGAAGATGGTCGTGGAAATACCGTATTTAGTCGTGTTTTGGTTCCTGGGGATGTTTATTATGTGCCTGCTGGGGACAAGTACAAGGCAACATTTGGTAACGCGGGCGGAATTGATGTTTGGGTCGAAGGAAAATTAATCCCCGCGGTTGGCGAAGACCATGTAAGAAAAACAGGAATTTCATTGTCGCCAGAAAATCTGTTGAAGACAAAATAAGATTTTATACTTGGGCGAAGATTCTTTCGCCCTTTGTATTGAAATCTTAAATATTTTTTCTATATTTATTCGTACTATGGCAAATGTAATAAAAATTCGCGGTGCACGTGAAAATAATCTTAAAAATATCGATTTAGACATACCAAAGAACAAGTTGGTGGTCTTTACCGGCGTGTCTGGTTCGGGTAAGTCTTCGTTGGCGTTTAATACAATCTATGCCGAAGGTCAGCGTAGATATGTGGAATCGCTGTCTAGTTATGCACGTCAATTTTTAGATATGCAAAAAAAACCAGATGTTGATTTAATAGAAGGGTTGGCGCCCGCAATTTCAATTGAACAAAAAACAACATCTAAAAACCCGCGTTCAACAGTTGGGACCGTTACTGAAATATACGATTATTTACGATTGTTGTGGGCGCGTATTGGGGTGCCGCATTCCCCGGTTACAGGATTGCCGATTAAATCACAGACCGTGGCAGAGATGGTCGATTGGACCATGAAAATTCCACAAAATACCAAGATATTTATATTGGCCCCATTGGTGCGTGAACGCAAGGGGGAATATCGCAAGGAATTGGCTTTCTTGGTCAAACAAGGTTATACACGCGCAATCATTGATGGTGAAATTGTTGATTTGTCTGCGCCAATTGCGTTGGACAAAAATAAAAAACATAATATTTTTGTCGTGGTTGATAGATTGCAAATGCCACAATCTGGGGCGGATGACGAAGAATTTCGTTCCCGATTATATGCGTCTTTTGAAGGGGCGTTGCGTTTGGTCCCTGGTTCTGTTTTAGTGCGCAGATTAGATACAAACGAAGATACTTTGTATTCACAGAGTTATGCGTGCCCAGTTAGTGGTTTTACTGTGCCCAAAATAGAACCGCGTTTGTTTTCTTTTAATGCACCAATGGGGGCGTGTCAAAACTGTGATGGGTTGGGCGTTCAATTAAATATGTCGCCTGATTTAGTGGTGCCAGATCCGTCTAAGTCTATATTAGGTGGTGCGATTGCCCCGTGGTCGCGTGGTGGTATGTTAAGTCAATTTGAACATTTGTTAGATGCCTTGCATAAAAAATTTAAAATCCCATTATCTAAGCCGTGGCATACCTTAACACAGGAACAAAAAGATTTAATTCTATACGGCAGTGGGGATGAGCCAATTAAAATTAATTGGAACGGGTTTGTTTATGAAAAACCTTATGAAGGGGTTATCCCAAATATAGAACGGCGTTGGCGCGAATCAGATTCAGAAGCAATGCGATCGGAATTGGCAAAATATCAATCTGAAAAACCGTGTCCTGTTTGTCATGGCAAGCGATTAAATATTCATGCGTTATGTGTTCGTATAAATAATGCGGATATTATGGATGTGTGCGATATGTCTGTGGATGAATCTTTGCGCTGGTTCCAGGATTTACCAAATCATTTGTCGCAAAAAGATAATGATATTGCGCGGATTGTTCTGCGTGAAATTACGGACAGACTTTATTTCTTGCAAAATGTGGGATTGGGATATTTGACTTTATCACGTATGGCGGGAACCCTGTCCGGGGGCGAGGCGCAGCGTATTCGACTTGCGTCCCAAATTGGTAGTGGTCTGTCGGGTGTTTTATATGTTTTAGATGAACCGTCAATTGGTTTGCACCAGGCAGATAATGACAAGTTGCTTGAAACATTAAAAATGTTACGCGACAAAGATAATACAGTTATTGTTGTTGAACATGACGAAGACGCTATGCGGGCGGCTGATTATTTGGTCGATATTGGTCGTGGTGCCGGAATTAATGGCGGTAATGTAATTGCCGCAGGTACCCCAGCGCAGGTTATAAAAAATAAAGATTCTATTACTGGACAATATTTATCAGGCGTCCGTAAAATCGCAGTTCCAAATAAGCGTCGCGCTGGAAACGGTAAAGTCATTTCGGTTATTGGCGCGTGTGAAAATAATCTTAAAAATGTAGATGTTGAATTTCCGTTGGGTAAATTTGTTGCACTGACGGGTGTGTCGGGGTCTGGAAAATCTACGCTATTGTTAAATACGTTGTATCCTGCGTTAATGCGTGCGTTATACAATTCAAAAATGGAAACGGGGCGGCATGATATAATTCGTGGTATGGAAAATGTGGACAAGGTGGTTGATATTGACCAATCGCCAATTGGTCGCAGTCCACGCAGTAATCCTGCGACATATACGGGTGTGTTTGGGGATATTCGTGATTTCTTTGCGGGGTTGCCTGATGCCAAGGCACGTGGTTACACATCGGGACGTTTTTCGTTTAATGTCAAAGGGGGACGTTGCGAGGCCTGTCAAGGTGATGGACAAATCAAAATAGAAATGAATTTCTTGGCGGATGTTTACGTTGAATGTGATTGCTGTCATGGGTCGCGATATAACGAAGAAACATTGGCGGTTAAGTACAAGGGAAAATCAATCGCAGATGTCTTGAATATGACCGTCGAAGAAGCGTATAGGTTCTTTATAAACGTGCCAAAAATTGCACGCAAGTTAGAATTATTAAAGCGTGTTGGCTTGGATTATATAAAACTGGGGCAAAGTTCGCTTGATTTATCTGGCGGGGAAGCGCAACGTATCAAATTATCCAAGGAATTAGCCGCACGCAGTACAGGTGAAACAATTTATATCTTGGATGAACCAACAACGGGATTGCATTTCGAAGATATCAAGATGTTGTTGTCTGTCTTGCATGAATTGGTAGAGCAGGGAAATACCGTAATCGTCATAGAACATAATTTAGAAGTCATTAAAACGGCAGATTGGATTATTGATTTGGGACCAACCGGTGGCGCAGGTGGTGAAATGGTTATCGCAACTGGTACCCCAGAAGATGTTGCGGCGGTCCAAGAATCAAAAACAGGAAATTATTTAAAAAAGTATTTGGATAAAACAACAAAAAGCACTAAAATAAAAGCAGCTAAAAGTAAAAAGGAGTAGTTAAATGTTTGGTTTTGGAAAAAAGAAGAAAAATTTAGAAAATATTACACCAGAAGATGTCAAGGCCGCAGAAAAGGATTTGGGCGTTGATAAAATGCCAAGCGGTATGAAGGAAACTGCACAACGTATGATGAACGGTCAATTTGATATGAACGATATGTTGGCGCAATTGAAACAAATTAAAAAGATGAGCAATTTTAGCGGGTTATTGAAAATGGTCCCGGGGATGAGTGGGGCTGTGGCCGCGATGAAAGAAAAAATCAAAGACGGCAGTGTGGACGCACAAATTAAAATATTAGAAGCGATGACTGTGGCTGAACGTGCAGAACCAGAAAAAATCTTTGCTAATGCCAAGGCGCGTATTGCGGAAACTGCGGGTTGCACTGTACGTGAAGTAGAACATATGATCAAGCAATATACAAAGATGAAGCAGCAGATGGCAATGATTCAACGTATGGGCGGAATGGAAGCAGTTATGCAAAAAATGCAACAACAGGGCGGTTTCCCGGGTGCAAAATAAGACGGGGATTTTAGTGTATGAAAAACATTG
>JAZRSI010000034.1:0-6858 GCA_045651445.1 Candidatus Enterousia sp.
TTTTTGTTTTTGCCTGCGTCGGACGAGAACCGTCGGTTCGGGGCGTCAGTTGGTGAAAACAAGCATATGCGCAGTTTGAACCTTACGTAGCGACAATGAGTAAATGAGCCAAGCATATGCGCAGTTTGAACCTTACGTAGCGACAATGAGTAAATGAGCCAAGCATATGCGCAGGCGAATTGTCAGGAATGCCCCGCAGGCGTTTATGCCAAGGGAACGGGGCCCATCAAGGCAACGTGCCGCAGATGGGAATCAGACAGTCCGACGAGTCGCCACCAAAAATTCAAATCCCCTTTTTGGGGATTTTTGTTTTTTTGAAAAATATTGCATTACATAAAAAAACATATAACATAAACCACATGAAAAACAAAATTGATACTTTTACAAAAAAATTAAGAATCGCAAAATACTGTCTTGAAAAGCATCGCGACGGTTATCGCCTGCTTGAAAACCCGGCAAATGTGCCATCTACAACGGTAACCATGTTGCGACATCTTGCCCCATGGCACATCAGTAAATTTGATTTGGGTTACCGTGAAATGTACATTAAGATTACCAAGGATTTTTCGATTCCATCCGCGCCAGAAAAAGAAACTGTCTTGGATATAAAATATTTCGTAACTAACGTTTTTCCAAAAAGTTGCAAGGTTATTCGTAAAAAACAGGTTAATTTACTTGAATATTCCAACAATGAAATAATAAGACACGTAATAAAAAATCAGGCACCCGTTGAAATAAAATTCAATATCGACGATGTTCTTGTAAAACAATACACCTTTCCCGAGGTAAGACAAGGTCTGTTTTCTAGTCGTGTTTGTCTTGTAATTAAAAGTCTGCTTGATTTGGAACAAGAAAAATTAGATAAAAAGAACGCAAAAAAACAATTCGAAGAATCAAAATTCCATAAAAATTTTTACAAAACCTTGAAAAAAAATCTATCTAGATAAAAAGACTTGATTTTTGTTAAAAATTTGTCATAATTTGGACCGTTCCTGCTGATAACATGGTGTTATCGGCTGCTATAAACCAAAGGAAATAAAATGGCTTACTATGAAAGTGTCTTGGTTTTCCGTCAGGACATGACCGAACCGCAGGTAAAAGAAAAAGCGGCAAAATACACAGAAATCATCAAAGAACTGGGTGGCGATGTCAAATCCACAGAATTCTGGGGCTTGAAAAATTTGGCATATATCATCCGTAAAAATCGCAAGGCACATTATGTCATGCTGAATATCGAATTAGATGGTTCAAAAATCACTGAATTGGAACGTCGCGCACGTATCGACGAAGACGTTATCCGTTTCTTGAACGTTCGCGTTGAAGAATTGTCAACAACACCATCTATCATGATGAAAAAGAACACCGAGGAGGCAGAATAATGGCAGTCCGTGCAGCAATTTATCGTAAAAAATCAAACCCTTTAAAGGGCAAGACAATCGATTACAAAGATATTAAAACTTTATCACACTATATCACAGAACGTGGTAAAATCGTACCATCACGCATCAGTGGCGTATCTCAGAAAGATCAACGCGCATTGGCAACTGCGATTAAACGCGCACGCCATTTGGGTCTGATGCCATTTGTACGCAACAATTTGGGTTAATCCCTAACTTATCAAAAACAATAAGGACAGATTATGAAAGTTATTTTGACAGAAAAAATTACAAAATTGGGTAACATCGGCGATACAGTCGAAGTAAAGACAGGTTACGCACGTAACTATCTGTTGCCAAATGGCAAAGCAATGCGTTTCACACGTGAAAACGTCGCCTTGTTCGAAGCCAAGAAGGCAGAATTGACCGCACGCCAAGAAGCAGCTAAAAAATCTGCGGAATCAAATGTTGATGCGGTTAAAAACGCAAAATTACACATGATTCGTCAGGCTGGCGATACAGGTCAATTGTACGGTTCTGTATCAACACGCGATATCGCACGTATGTTGAAAGAAGTTGCAAATGTATCTGTTGAATCTGCTCAGGTTTTATTGGGTGCACCAATCAAATCTGTTGGCGCATTTGATACAAAAATCGCATTACACCCAGATGTTATTGTTCCTGTAAAAATCTATGTTGCACAAACACAAGATGAAATCGACGCATTGGTATCCGGCAAAGTTTTGACATTCGGTTCCAAGAAAGTCGAAGAAGAAGTTGTTGAAGAAACTGCAACAGAAGAAAAAGCAGTTGCAGAATCAGAAGAAAAAACTGAAGAAACAACAGCAGATGCAGAATAATATAAATCTGAATCAAATAAAAAACCGCCAACCGGCGGTTTTTTTCAGACTAAAACGTCCTATTTTCTTGACGAAGCATATTTTTGTATTATATTATAAAGAGAATGAAAAACAGGAAAACAATGAAAAAACAAAAATTACGTCGCGCAACGGTATTTATCACAGGGCTTATGCTAACGGTATCAAGCCATGTATTTCGTTGCGATGGCCAAGATTGCAAAGAACCACAAACCATCAACAACATATGCTGTCTGACGGGGCTTGGCTTAATGACAATATCACCACACTTGTTTAAAGAAAACGAAAAATAAACAAAAGGAGTTAAAAATGACAAATAAAAACAAATTGTTTTCTTTCATGTTGGCATCTGGCATGCTTATGACAATACTTGGCTTAAACACCACGTTTCATACAACAGAATCAACGAAAGACCTGCAAGAAACACTAATTAAAACGGGTTTTGGCGCGATGGGTTTAGGCGCCGCTGGTTTTTTCTTAACAACAAGAAAAAAACAAAATACTCGTTAAAAAAACCGCCGATTGGCGGTTTTTTTATTATTCTACAATATCAACTAATTTTACTTTAAAGACAACATCTTTGCCTGCCAAATCTGGAACATATTGTGTTGGGAATGTAATATTAACATCACGTTCTTCGCCTTCTGCCATACCAACAACCTGTTCTTCAAAGCCAGGAACAAATTGACCGCTGCCCAAAACCAATTTAAAGTTTTCTGCGGTACCACCTGGGAACTGAACATCGCCCAAAAAACCTGCAAAATTAATGATAACAGTATCACCATTTTGTGCAGTTTTCGTAGATTCACCACACGCACCCAATCCCAACGCAGCACATAACCCAGCAATTGTTGCAAACTTTTTCATATTTTACCCCTTTGTTTTTATTTATTGTAAACACATCTGAAACCATATTCACGCATTGTTGCGCCTTCGGCTTCTATTCTATAGTCAAAATATGGCGTTGGACGCATCGCCTCAAACGACGGTTGATCATACACCATAACGATACTATCCGCATTACGTCCACAAACACGCTTCATTTCATAATCGGCAACCGCAGACAATATCGTACGCGAATCGCCATCAACATCCATACCATCTGCATTTTGCATCAAGCGCAAGCGCATTTCGCGCAAATCGGTATTTCCTAATAAAATCTGAACACGTACCATTGCACCCTTGTATTCCTGCCAACGGGTTTCCATACGCGATGTATTCCAACGATTTGAATTCTTTTCTTTTTCCGCCGCAGTTTTCGGCTTGTACGAATCGATGTTTGCATATTGATTATCGGCCTGCATAAAATCACTAGTACGTTCATTATACAGCGGCGCATCAGGCCCACCCTGTGCAAAATCATCCGCGTTATACGGCGTATCCGACATACACCCCCCAAGGGCCAATGCAGCAAACAGTGCAAATAAAAATGATTTTTTCATATCTTTTTCTCTCTTTTTTTTAATTTTAACAAATAAACCTTTTTGATTCAAGCCTGGATTTATGATAAAATCAATTTGATGTCAAACATTGTATTAGAATCTTTATTAAAACCACTCGAAGAATTCTACAAACCATCGTTCGTAGAAGAAATCGCAATCAACCACGCCGGTCAGGTATGGATGCGGTTACATGGTGCGCGCGTTCCGTGGGTATCATATAATTCTGAAATATTAAGCAAACAATACCTAGTTGATTTAATTCATACAATTGCAAATATATACGAACGTCCGTTTGATCCATTACATGGAATTCCTGTTGTTTATGCGACATTACCCGGCAATCATCGTTTTACTGCGATTGCGGGCCCCAACGTCCAATATGACGAACGCGACATAACGGGGGGCGTTGCAATGAACATCCGTGGTGGTGGCGCCCACGAAACAAGTTTTGAAAATTATCACTTGCGCCGCGGTCAACAATTATTAAAGGTCAAACCACGTGAAAACGTTCGTCCCGACGACCCATACGAAAGATTAATGAGTGCAATCAACGACGGCAGTCCTATTTTAATTTCTGGGGCAACGGCAACCGGGAAAACGACATTTTTAAATCATATGCTGACATTAATTGATAAAAACAGTCGCGTTATCACGGTCGAAGACGCACGCGAAATTCGCGTTCCCCAGGAAAATCGTGTTCATTTTGTTTTATCGCGCACAGAACAAACAAATGACATGAATTATGCGCGCCTATTGGACTTGGTTGTTCGCATGACCCCGGACGTAATTATTGGTGGTGAAATATCAACAGATAACGCATCTGTATTATGGGAAATGTTGGGAACTGGGCACGACCATTTTTATACCACAATTCACGCGGAAAGTGCCGAAGCCGCCTATTCTGCCTTTGCGGATAGAATTTTACACACCCAACCCGCATACAATAGAACCGATTTAATAAACGAAATGAAGAAAAAAATTCGTGTTGTTCAATTATCACGCGATGGCGCATTACGCGCAGTAACCGAAGTTGTTTAATAAAGGTTAAATAAAATGGAAAAAGAATACGATTACGAAATGGAGCGTTTCTTAAAAGCACACGAAGAAGAAAACATCAGACGCGCAGAAGAAAAAGAAGAAGAACTTTTAAACCGCCCCAACCCCATACTTGATGCATTTATAAACGGAATTATTAAATTGGAGATGCTTATAGAAAAATTAAAAAGAAAAAACAAACTGAAAAATAATTCAGCTAACGAACGTTAATAACAAAAAAAGGAAAAAAAATGGCAACTAATAAACAAGAACAATTGAAACAAGATGACCTAATATACGGCAAGTATTCCAAAGAAGACGAAACAATGCGCGAACAACTTAAAGCACACGAAGAAGAAAACATCAGACGTGCACAAGAAAAAGAAGAAGCACTTCTAAACCGTCCCAGCCCCATACTTGATGCAATTATGAACGGAATAGACAAATTAGAAAAACTTATAAAAGGAAAAAATAAAAATAAAAATAAAAATAAATCAAAAATAATTGAACAGAAAAATAATTCTGGAAATGAACGCTAAAAAAACCGCCAATTGGCGGTTTTTTTATTACTTTGCGAACATACGTTTATAAACCTTGTCATTTAATTCAACCGGATATTCACGCATCAAGAAAGAATTATAATCATCCTGAATCATAATCGTTGACATATTCTGCAATTCCTTGCGCAAATCTGCCATTTTCTTTGCATCTGCTTTGGGTGCAACTGAATCAACAATTTTCAACACATAAAATTCATTTGCACCTGGCACAATAGAATTCTGTCCGACTTCACCACGGAAAGCCGCGACCAACACATCAACCGGTGCACCTTTTGCACGCGATACAGTTACAGTCTTGGCATTGTCAAATTTGCCATCCTTGTTCAAACCGACCAAAATTTCATTTGCACGAACATAGGCTTGTTTTTCCTGTTGCGACTTCTTCCAATCCGCAATCAATGAATTCTTAACACTTTCAAACTCTGCCGCTTGTGATGGATTAATTTTTTCCACGCGCAAGAACACAAAGCCATCCTTTGTTTCAATCATTTCACTTTCCAAACCTTCGTCCATATCAAATATTTTTGCAATCATCTTGTCTGTCAGCAACTTGTCCACAGGACGATTTTCACGATCAAACGCATCAAATGCAACAAACTTGGCCCCATGTTTCTTGGCGGCATCCTTCATCGATTCGCCTGCGATAATATCGTCTTCTACCTTGACTGCGGTTGCATAACCCGCATCATATTTATCAGGTTGCGACATTTCCGCCGGTATAAATACATATGATACCGCACGTGTTTCTGGCAAAATCTTTGGATTTTTCTTGTAGAAATCACGCAACTGTTCATCCGTTGGGTTTTCCGCAGAAAAATCCCCAAATTTCACAGTTACATATTCTATTTTTCTTTCGCCATAGCGTGCGTTATATGCCGCCTGAACCGCGAATTCTGGCACATTAACCGGAACAGACATAGAACCCAAAACCATAGAACGCAAAATCTGACTGCGTATAACATCTGCAAATTGCGCTTCTGAAAATCCTGAATTATTCAAAATCATATCAAAGGCCAACGGTGAAAATTCACCATTTACCTGAAATTCTGGGTACGAACGAATTTCCATAGCGATTCGTTTATCACTTACAACAAAACCCAAATCATCTGCGCGATTTTGCGCCATCTGCTGTGTTGTAAGAGTTGTTAAAACACGTTGTGTAAATTCTTCTTGGGCCGTGGCATCGGCATAGACATTACGTTGCTGTTCACGTGTCATTTGTGCCAATTCACGCGATTTTTCCGCATTAAACTGCTGAATAGTAACATCGCTACCACCGACTTTTACCAGCGCATTATCCCCAACGGCACCGCCAAAAATCCATTCGGCAACACCCCAACCAACGAAAGAAAAAGCCAAAATACCAATTAAAATCTTGGCAACTGGTTTTTCTGATGCATTTCTTAAATATTCTAGCATTTGTTCCCCTTTTGCGATACCATAGCAAAACAAAACAGCAAAAAGCAATGAAAAAAAGGGGAAATCTAATGAAAATTATTGCAGGCAACTGGAAAATGAACGGCACAAAACAAAATCTTGAAAAAATGGTTCAAGATTTATCAAACAT
>JAZRSI010000035.1:0-7080 GCA_045651445.1 Candidatus Enterousia sp.
TTCCCAGAAATTTCTGTTGATAAAATTGACGCTATCCGTGGTATGGATATCGTTATTGCAACAACTGCAAAAACAGATGATGAAGCACGTGCATTGCTGACTAAAATCGGCTTGCCATTGGTTTTGAAATAATTAAAAAAGGTAAAAAAAGATGGCTAAATTAGCGTTAATCAATAAACAAAATAGACGTGAAAAGCTGGTTGCGAAGCATGCGAAAAAGCGTGAAACATTAAAGGCAAAAATGTCTGTAAATGCGACACCAGAAGAAAGAATTGATGCAATGAAAAAGTTGGCAAAATTGCCACGTAATGCAAACCCAACACGTTTGCGTAATCGTTGCAGTGTAACAGGGCGTTCACGCGGGTTCTCTCGTTTGTTCGGTCTGTGTCGTCAACAGGTTCGTACAATGGCAAGCGAAGGTAAATTGCCAGGGGTACGTAAATCTAGTTGGTAAAATAAACAACGCAACTGTGGACAATGCAGTTGTAGAAAAAACAGTACAGGGATTCCCTGATACGTGTAAGGAGTAAAAAGATGTCATTATCACACCCAATCGGCGATATGGTTACCCGCATCCGTAATGGTCAAAATGCAGGTAAAGAAACAATCGTCGTACCAAACAGCAAATTGCGTGCAGCAGTTTTGGCTGTGTTGAAAGAAGAAGGTTTTATCACTGATTTCCGCAAGGAAGAAATCGACGAACATCGTTCAAACTTGGTCGTTGAATTGAAATATGTTGGCGGAAATGGTGCTATCCAAGAAATTACAACTGTTTCTAAACCAGGACGCCGTGTTTATTCCGGTAGCGCAAAAATGCCAAAAGTATTGAATGGTTTGGGAATTGCAATCGTTTCTACACCAAATGGCGTTATGACTGATCACAAGGCACGCTTGATGAATGTCGGTGGCGAAGTATTGTGCAAGGTTATATAATTAAAGTGAGGATTAAAATATGTCTCGTGCAGGAAAATATCCAGTTAAATTAAATGATGGCGTTACTGTCGCAATTGCTGACAACGCTTTGGTCGTCAAAGGCCCAAAAGGTGAATTGAAATTACCATTGGATACAAAAAACGCTGGCTTGGTTGATATTGTTATCGAAGAAGGTCAAGTTGTTATTAATCCAAAAGATGCAGAACAAAAATCTTCACGTACTATGTGGGGAACAATGGCACGCAATGTTCGCAATGCGGTCGAAGGTGTTTCCAAAGGCTTTGAAAAGTCTATGTACATGAAGGGCGTTGGTTACAAAGCATCTGTAAAAGGAAATCAATTGGTTTTGGTTGCGGGTTATTCACATGATGTTATCATGGATATCCCAGCAGGCTTGACAATTGAAATGGGTGCAACACCAACAGAATTCACTGTCAAGGGTATGGACAAATGTTTGGTTGGTCAGTTTGCGGATAAAATCCACAAGGTTCGCAAAGTTGATCCATATAAGGGAAAAGGTATCTTCTATAAGGGCGAAAGAATCCGCCGCAAAGAAGGTAAGAAGAAATAATAATTAACTTTGATTTCCGCTGTTACGGAAATCGGAAAAAAGGGAAAAGAAAATGTTGAAACATTTATCTACAGAAGAAAGACGCACACTGGCAAATCGTGGTGCGTTGAAAAGAAAAAATCCTGGCAAGATTCGCTTGTCGGTTTTCCGTTCTGGTCGCCATATTGAAATTCAGGCGATTGATGACACCAAGGGGCATACAATTTGTGCTGCGTCTTCAAAAGAAAAAGCATTCGCAGGCAAAGGTTGGAATGTTGCCGGTGCCGAACTGGTTGGCAAGGCATTTGCTGAACGTGTAGTTGCGGCAAAGATTGCTGATAATTGTTATTTTGATCGTGGTGGTTATCGCTATCATGGTCGTGTAAAGGCACTGTGTGAAGCAATCCGCGCAGGTGGCGTAAGAATTTAATTTGAATAAGACGGAGTATAATAATGGCACGTTTTGATGATAAAAAATTACAGACGGATAACTTGGTAGATAAATTAGTTTCTATCAATCGTGTATCTAAAACTGTAAAGGGCGGTCGTAATATGTCTTTCTCGGCGTTGGTTGTCGTTGGGGACAAAGCAGGTCGCGTTGGTTTTGGTAAAGGTAAAGCGTTGGAAGTTCAGGCTGCTGTACAGAAAGCAACCAAGGCTGCAAAAGCAAAAATGATGCGCGTTCCTTTGAAGGAAGGTCGTACATTGCATCATGATAGCGCGGCAAAGTATGGCGCAAGTAAATTGGTTGTTCGTAGTGCTGTTCCAGGTACGGGTATTATTGCTGGTGGTGCATTGCGTGCGGTGTTTGAATGCTTGGGTGTTCAGGACGTTGTTGTTAAATCACAGGGTTCTAATAATCCAAACAATATGATCCGTGCAGCGTTCTTGGCGTTCAATAAAATGAATTCTCCAAAAACTGTTGCGGCACGTCGTGGCAAAACAGTTGCAGAAATCATTGCAGGACGCGATGGTAAGAAATTAGAAGTTGCAACAGAAGATAAATAATCTGGACAGAAGATAATAGGAGTTTGAATTATGGCTAAAATAGTTGTAAAACAAGTAAAAAGTACTATCGGTCGTCCAGAATCACAGGTTAAAATTGTAAAAGCATTAGGCCTGGGACGTATCGGCAAGACCAAAGAAATCACAGATTCTGAATCTGTTCGTGGCATGGTTGCCAAGGTTTCTCATTTGGTTGAAATTGTAAAATAATTAATTAAACCGAGTACGAAAATAATACTTGTTTTCGTGCGACAAAGAACTACATGTGTAGTTATAGGACAAAAAGGAAAAAGAAATGAAATTAAATGCATTGATGGATAATTTGGGTGCACGTCAAAGTGCAACACGTGTTGGCCGTGGTATGGGGTCTGGTTCTGGTAAGACAGCAGGTCGTGGACACAAGGGTCAAAAATCACGTAGTGGTTCACGTAAGCAAGCGACTTTCCAAGGTGGTCAGATGCCAATCTTGCGTCGTTTCCCAAAGTTTGGTTTTAATAATCCATTCGCTAAGGAATATGTAACTATCAATTTGGGTGATATCGAAAAGTTTATCGCGGCAGGTAAAATCGATGCGTCCAAAGATATTACAATTGATTCTTTGTTGGCTGCAAAAATAATCAACCGTAAAATGAGTGGCTTGAAAGTTTTGGCCAAAGGCGAAATCAAATCAGCAGTTAACATTGTTGCAGACAAATGGTCTAAGTCAGCAGAAGCAGCGATTGTTAAAGTTGGCGGTACAATTAAAAATAACTAAATCTAAATAAAATGGCATCTAGGGCAACCTAGGTGCCTATAAATGGTTAAGAGTTTGTTCCTATGAAATTCTTGAAAGGCTTTTTTAGTAATCTTAGCGATTTGCAAAAACGTGTTTTGTTTACGTTGGGGGCATTGATTGTTTATCGTATCGGGTCCTTTATTCCATTGCCAGGGGTTAATGCGTCGGCTGTGTTGCATTTGTTCCAGGGCGATAATGGTATGATGGGTATGTTTGATATGTTTAGTGGTGGTTCTTTGTCCCGTATGTCGGTTTTGGCATTGAACATTTTCCCATACATTTCGGCATCTATCGTTTTGCAGTTGTTAAGTGCGACAAGTAAGTCTTTGGGGGAATTACGCAAGGAAGGCGAATCTGGTCGTATGAAAATTAACCAATATACACGTTATTTGGCGGTGTTCTTGGCCGTTGTTCAAGGATGGGCCGTTATTCGTGGTTTGGAAATGATGGCGCCAGTTAATGGAGTTGCTGCGGTTGTAAATCCAGGTTTCGCATTTGAATTGTCTGCGATTATCGCGTTGGTCGGTGGTACTGTGTTTGTTATGTGGTTAGCAGAACAGATTACTGCGCGTGGTATCGGGCAGGGCGCATCTTTGTTAATCTTTGCGGGGATTATCGCCGAAGTTCCGGGTGGTATTGCACAATTGATATCTCTAGGGTCTGTGGGACAGATTTCACCTGCGATGATTGCTTTGGTTGTTGCGTTTGTTGTTGGGATTATTGCACTGATTGCGTTCTTTGAACAGGCACAACGTCGTATTCAGATTTTATACCCACGTCAAGTTATGGCAAATGGTGTTATGAATACAAATGCGTCTTATTTGCCTATCAAGATTAATATGTCTGGGGTTATGGGACCGGTATTTGCATCAAGTATTATGATGTTGCCCGCATTTATTCAACGTTTCGTCCAGAGTGATAATTTAACAGTTCAAACAATTATGGGATTCTTTACTTATGGTACTTGGTCTTATATTATATTGTTTACAGTTTTGATTGCGTTCTTTGCGTATTTCCAAACTGCGGTTATATTTAATTCCGAAGAAACAAGTAATAATCTGAAAAATGCCGGTGGTTATATCCCAGGTGTTCGTCCAGGTGAACAGACTATTCATTATTTAGATAATGTTGTATCACGTACAACTGCGATTGGTGTCGCGTATTTGATAGTTGTCTGTGTATTGCCAATTATTTTGAATACGCATGTTGGTATGCCAGTTGCAATTGGTGGTACCAGTGTATTGATTGTGGCGGGTGTGGTTTTAGATACCGTTAATCAAGTTCAATCATATCTGGTTGCAAAAAAATACACGGGTGTTATTAAAAAAACACAAAAGAAGGGACGTTTCCGCGGCTAATTGGTATTGCGGGGGCAAAACAAGATTTGACTTTTGCTGAATTTTATATAAAATTGTTTGGCAAAATAAAATGGCTCATTGTAAAAAAACGGTGGGTTTGGAATCGGAATGCTGGGTGGACTTGGCATTCTATAAGTTAAATAAAAAGGAAAAAGAAAAATGGCACGTATAGCAGGTGTTAACATTCCGACAGAAAAGCGCATTGAAATTGCGTTGCAATATATTCATGGTATTGGGCCAGCCAAGGCGGCACAAATCTGTGAAGCGTTGAAATTAAAAGACGGTTTGCGCGCAAAAGATTTGACAGACGCGGATGTTATCAAAATTTCTAATTATATTGAAGAAAACTTCAAGGTAGAAGGTGATGTTCGTCGCGAAGTTGCAATGAATATCAAACGTTTGCAAGATTTAAAAGCGTATCGCGGTATCCGTCATCGTAATCGTTTGCCGGTTCGCGGTCAGCGTACACAAACAAATGCCCGTACACGTAAAGGTAAGCGTGTAGTTGTTGCAGGTTCCGCAACCAAGGGTAAATAAATTTAATCTAGCGCAGCATCTATGCGCGTTGGGCTCTGGTCATGTAGCGATTTGTACACTCCCGTCGCCCAACACACATATCTGCAACGCTATCTTAAATTTAGGAATAAGGTAGAGATTAACACTATAGTTAATTGAAGACATCGAAAAAGGATAAAATAAAATGGCAGTATCAAAAGCTAAAAAGAAAGTTGTTAAAAAAGTATCGCATGGCATTGCACATGTTGTTGCGACAAATAACAATACACGTATTACAATCACAGACCAGTCTGGCGCAGTTTTGACATGGGCAACCGCTGGGGCAAATAATTTCAAGGGCGCAAAAAAGTCCACACCATATGCCGCAACAGTTGTTGCAGATGCAGTTGGTAAGAAAGTCGCCGAAATGGGTATGAAAACAGTTGATGTTTTGATGCGTGGTATTGGTCAAGGTCGTGAATCTGCTGTACGTGGATTGGCAAATGCCGGTCTGATTGTGCAGTCCATCACAGATACAACACGTATTCCACATAATGGATGTCGTCCAAAGAAGGTACGTCGCGTATAAAAATAAATTATAATAACTTATCTAAAAGCGGGGGCGGAAACTTATGTAGCGTTTGTACACTACGTTTCCGCCCCCGCTTTTATCTAAATCATTCTAATTTATTTTATCGCTAATCCTAATGTTTGGTTTTGTGGGGTGGCTGAGTCTTGATGTTGTACGGTTATTCTCCGCAGTTTTGTCGTCCCTGCGCAGGTAGGGATAAAGGCTATAAAATTTAATTAGCTTTATTTGTGCGCATTTCACGCGCGTTACATGGGTTCCGGTGTCAAGCACCGGAATAGCAAATATATACCTTCCGTTGGGGATGATGTCTGCACCATCTAATTATATCTAGATTTTTTAAATAAAAAATCACCATTTCAGTTCTTGCTGAAATGATGATTGTTTTTGTGATTTATTACTTTAGGCTGCTCTTCCGTAGACTTCTTCTTTCAAGCGCTTAAGCATTTGAGAATCTGGCATCCGTGGTTGTTTAGGTTTAATGTTTTTCAACTGTGTTGTTGTACGCAGTTTTGGCTTGGTGTTTTTTGTTTTTGTGCTTTTTGTTTGTTGTTTTTTCTCTTTTACTTTCTTGATTGCTTTTTTCAATTTTGCTTTCTTTTCTTCTTTTTCGTTTATTTCTTTTGTCGTTTTCTTGTCTTCCTTGGTTTGTTTGAATTTATGAAAAGCGTATGTGCCCGCGCCCGCGGCAACAGCAGGAATCGCAAAATCATTTAGGTTATATTGCCCAGAATTTATAATTGTATCTAAGGCAATTCCTGTGCCACCCATAGCGCCAATTGTAGCGGCTGCTTTTGTAATTTCATTATTTGTTTTTTCTTTAAGCGATTGCATTTCTTCAATTATTTTTTGTTTTGCTTTTGTAAAAGTATATGCATTTTCTTTATTTTTTGTTTTTTGGTTCGTTTTTACGTTTTCTTTAGAAATCGTTTTTGTCTTGCTAGTTCGTTTATTAGAGGTTTTTTGTGTTCTTTTTTCGCGGCGTTTTTGTATAAAATTAACTGCTTTTTGGTATAATTTTTTTATTCCGTGTAATGTTTTTTCTGCGACAAACGCAATACCCATGGCGATATAAGGTAATGCCTTGACAACGACTTTGAATAATGTTTTTAGTGTCGTATAAATGTAAGGCCACGCAAAAGTTACCGCTTTTACGGTTAATTGTACGACTGTTTTAATTATAGTCCATATTGTTCTTAATATACCAGATAAAATTGCTAACATGGTTTTCCTCCTGTTGTTTTGTATAGGAATAATTGTACATGAAAAATAGGTGTAAAACAAGTCTAAAATGCAGCAAAAAAACCAGTAAAAACAATGTTTTTTTTTTTTTTTTTTTTTTTTTTTTTCTAGCAAAAAATAGGCTTTTGTGATA
>JAZRSI010000036.1:0-14965 GCA_045651445.1 Candidatus Enterousia sp.
GTGCATTTAAGCCGGTTGTATATCTTGTTGCGCTGGAAAATGGTTTATTGCCGGATTCATATGTAAACGATTCCCCGTTTGCAATTGGCGATTACAACCCCAAAAATTATAATGAAAAATATTATGGTGATATAACCTTGGCAACGGCATTTGCGAAAAGTGTCAATTCGGTCCCACTAAAACTAACAGAAACATACGGCATAGATTCAGTCCTTGATATGGCGGGGCGTCTTGGTGTTGGGACGAAATTGCGTCGTGAATATTCGACTGTTTTGGGCGCATCGGAAATGACGTTACTGGATTTGACAAATATTTATGCAGTTATATGGAACGAAGGCAATTCTGTACGTCCATATTCTATAACGAAAATAACAGACATGACGGGCAATATATTATACGAACGTAATCCATCTGAACCAATTGCGATTTTACAGCCTCATACTGTTGAATCAATGAATATGTTATTGTCAGATGTTGTTGCGATTGGTGGAACGGGTGGTCGTGCGCGTGCGGATGGTGTTCTGGGGGGGAAAACGGGGACCAGCAATGAAAATCGGGACGCATGGTTTATCGGCGCCACGGATAAAATAGTAATTGGGGTTTGGGTTGGAAAAGATGATTATACCCCAATGGATTCAAAGGTAACAGGCGGCACCATCCCGGCGGAAATTTTCAGGGAAATAATTCAAAAAAAATAAAGACAGGATAAAAGATGTCAGCAAACAGCATAAAAAAGCAGAACGAAAAAGATAGTATCTTACCTAAATCATTGTGGAAATTTTACTTTAAATACGCGATACCTGGGTCGTGGGGTGCATTAATCGCATGGGCGATAATGTTTTTTTGTGTTGCGATGGACGGCGTTTTATTCCCGAATTTTCAGCGTTGGTTTATCGCATTATTTGAAAATCCAGTACCAGAAGGTATGACATTTATGCAATATGCATTACCGACGATTATTTTAATTGCGTCATTATTGTTGGTAATAGACATATGTTCACTATTTCGCGAAGTTTTTCTTTCGCGTTGGTCGCCACTAATTCAAAATCGTATATGGATATTCCTAAGTGATTATGCGCACGATCAGTCTATGTCTTTTTGGACCAGACGTATGGCGGGCAAGGTTCATTCACAGATTTTATTTGTTGCCAAGGGTGTTGAATCTATTGTTGATTTTTGGCAGATTGTATGTTTGTTTGCGGTAATTGGAATAAATATGCGATTAATATTTTCGATTAATACCTATGTCGCGATTATGTTTGCTGTGGTATTTGTTTTTCGTGCCTTGTACAGTTGGCTTATGGTAAAGCCGATGAATCGCGCGGCCAAGGATTACAGCAGTATTAACAGCGAAGTTTCTGGTAAAAGTGTTGATAGTATATCAAACTTTTCTGTTGTGAAATTATTTGCGGGCACATCTCGTGAACGTGCGTATTTGGAACCGTCCCGCCAAAAGCAAATAAAACAGTACAAGCATAAATCGTATATTCAGCGTTGGTTTTGGGGCTTTCCGTTTATTATTTGGGATGTTTGTTATGGTATTACACTGTTGTTGTGCGTATATCTATATGCCCAAGGGAAAATAACGGTTGCAGAAATCGTATTTACGAATTCAGTATTTTTCACAGTTATGGGCACAATAGGTATGATTGTGAACAAGATTCCATCTATTTCTGACAATCTTGGTGCGGCATCGCGTGCATACGAAGAATTATCTGCGCCAATTGAAGTGCGCGATATTGAAAATGCGCCCGCATTACAGGTAACACGTGGTCAAATTGAATTTCGGAATGTATCATTCAAATACAAACGTAAATGGGTATTGCGCGATTTTAATCTGACGATTAAGGCAGGTGAACGTGTTGGACTTGTTGGGCCGTCTGGTGCGGGAAAAACAACATTGGTAAATCTGCTGATGCGTTTTTATGATCCAAATCAAGGCGCGATTTTAATAGACGGCCAGGATATTCGAACTGTATCCCAAGAATCCTTGCGCGAATGCATATCGTTTATCCCCCAGGAACCAACGATGTTTAATCGTACGTTGCGTGAAAATATTGCATATGGAAAACCAGACGCAACAACACGTGAAATACAAACTGCGTCAAAGCGTGCATCCGCACATGGATTTATAATGGGAACAGAAAAGAAATATGATTCCATGGTTGGGGACAGGGGCATAAAACTATCTGGTGGTCAGCGTCAGCGTATTGCGATTGCACGTGCGTTCCTAAAAGATGCACCCATATTGGTATTGGACGAAGCAACATCTGCGCTGGATAGTGAAACCGAGGTAGCAATTCAATCGTCCTTTGAAGAATTGGCGTCGGGTCGCACAACAATTGCGATTGCACACCGGCTATCGACATTACGCAACATGGACAGAATAGTTGTTCTGAAAAACGGTGATGTGATAGAGCAGGGAACGCATAACGCATTATTGCGCCACAATGGCGAATATGCCCGCCTATGGAAAATGCAATCGGGTGGATTTTTGCAGGAATAAAAAACGCGCATAAAGCGCGTTTTTTTATGGCATCACCATATTTGCATGAACGGGTTTTGCCCCTGGGGTATTATTTTCACACAGTACCCAATTTTGATTATTGTTTTTTAAATGAACTGTCCGATAATGATTTGGTGTCGCCATAAGTATAGTAACTGCAATAAGTGCCCAGAAGTAAACTTTTGTTGCCCCCCATGGTGTTTTAAAAGAATCACGATTAAATTTGTCTTTTAATAAATTTTGATACAACGCCCATGCCCATATAAACATCATTAAAATAGCCACAGAAAAGAAACCGATAATAATGGGCTTTTTTAACTGTAATAATGCTTTGGATATTTGTGTCCACGTGCTGTCATTTGCCGGACATACATATAATGCATTTGCGGCCGCGGCTTCGGAAATTTTAATGGGGTCGTTTGGTGCAAAAGATATATCGAACCCAACCATCATCAATATGGCGATAAGTGCGACAATCGTAAACAACATAGTTTTTTTCATTTCGTAAAAATCCTTGGTTATCACAATTATTATATCATAAAAAACTATCTGATTGCAATTTATGAAAGTTTTATTTAGAATTCCTGTTATGTTTGGCAAAAAACAAAATCTTATTGTTGGTTTAACTACTTATCATCTGGAAAATTTGGCGATATCAATTTCTGGTCTGTCGCAAATTTCTGAACGGTTTACATTGATTATATATAATGATAATCCTGACAAGACGGTTACTGCGGATATGGTTCGTGAATATGGTTATATGGGGCCATTACATATTATAAACGGTGCAAACAATATTGGATTGATGCGCGCACGTTTGGCTATTTTGGATATGGTTAATACCCGCAAGAAGGTGCCAGAATGGATAGTATTCGTTGATGACGATGATATTTTACTAAATGTGAAAGTGCCTGATGTGTCGCGGAATAATTTTGCAGTGATTCAAAATATGGTTGTATTGCGTACGCGTTTGCGCGATGTATTGCGTGTAATTCGCGATTCTAGTGATTATAGTATTGATGATGAAAATATTTGTTTAATACGTCCGCATATTGGTTTGTCTGGGACATTGATACGAACGGAATCTGCAATTCGCATGGGTGCTGTCTTGCGTGATGTATCGGACGGGATTTCGGAAATTGATACATCTTTATCGTTTCGTGCACCAACGGATTTGATGATGTGGTCTGCGTTGAACATCGTTTCACGATATGATAACGATGGTGCGACCCCGATATATATGGATACGATAAATTATCTGGCGACGGATTTGGATTCTGCGCCGACCAAATACGGCCTGCCGATTGCGCCGGCAAAAAACGCCGAAGCGCAGATAAGGGCGGCTTTATCTAAATATGATGCTCTTATTCCTGCGGCGTTAAGTTCTGCGGCGCCCACGGGGCAGGAATAATTTTTTACAAAAAAACAAAAAATCATAAATATCAGATTGAAATATACGGGGAATATTTATACAATGCCCCTGAAAAATAAAAGGACAAGATAATGACATATAACGATATCCGCAAGGTTTTTTTAGACTATTTTGAATCCAAGGGACATAAAATAGTACATTCAGCATCATTAATACCAAATGACCCAACGTTGTTATTTACGGTTGCTGGTATGGTACCGTGGAAGGGAATATTACAGGGCACGGAACCGGCATTTGCACCACGTGTTGCGGACGTTCAGAAATGTATTCGTGCGGGTGGCAAACATAACGACTTGGAAGAGGTTGGCTTTGACGGTCGTCATCACACGTTTTTTGAAATGTTGGGCAATTGGTCCTTTGGCGATTATTTCAAGCAGGGCGCGATAGAAATGTCTTGGGAATTATTGACCAAGGTAATTGGTCTTGACCCGAACAGAATTGTTGTAACCACCCATTATTCTGACGAAGAAGCCATTAAAATCTGGAAACAGGTTGCCGGTAAAGATGCGATTTTATTGGGCGACAAAGATAATTGGTGGTCTGCGGGTGATACGGGTCCCTGTGGTCCATGTACGGAAATGCATTATGATATGGGCGAACAAGTCCCGGGTGGGCTGCCTGGTACACCGGACGAAGGTGGCGGTCGCTATGTAGAAATTTGGAATGATGTATTTATGCAGTATGATAGGGATGCGAACGGAAATCTGACCCCATTACCAAAACAAAATGTTGATACAGGTGCGGGTCTGGAACGTTGGGCTGCGATTTTGCAGAATAAATTGGATAATTATGACACAGATTTATTTGTGAACTTGAAACGCGCAGTTAGCGACGTAACAGGCATCACCGAAACATCAGAAAATGTTTCCAGTTTCAAGGTAATCACGGACCATCTGCGCAGTGTTGGTTTTGCGATTGCGGACGGTGTAATTCCGTCTAATACCGATAGGGGTTATGTAATACGTCGTATCTTGCGTCGTGCAATGCGCCACGGCCAGATATTGGGTCATCGTGGTGCTTTGCTGTCAAAGCTATATCCTGCGTTAATAACGGAAATGGGCGATGCATATCCTGAACTTGCACGCGAAGAAAAACGTGTTGTTGAAATCATTCAGAACGAAGAAAATGCCTTTGCGGATATGTTGCAAAACGGTATGAAATTATTAGAAAACGAAATTCCAAAGTTAAACAATAATATTCTGCCGGGCGATGTTGCGTTCAAGTTGTTTGATACATATGGTTTCCCATTGGATTTGACCCAGATGATATTGCGTGATAGAAACATAGACGTTGATGTTGCGGGCTTTGAAAAATCGATGACGGAACAAAAGGAACGTTCTCGCGCCAACACCAAGGGGACGCGTATATTCTGGGAATCTCAAACTGATTTAGCGAACACGGACGATGTTGCGAAATATGCGCCCGTTGAAATGGAATCACGTGTATTATCTATCTTGCGCAACGGCGAATTTGTAAAAACGGCGAATTCCGGCGAAGAAGTGGAAGTTGCGCTGGATAAAACGACTTTCTATGGCACCCAAGGCGGTCAAGTTGGCGACAGTGGTGAATTAAAACGTGCCGGTGAAACCGTAATGAATATTACCGAAGCAGGTCGTGTAGATAATGTTGTAATACACAAGGGTACATTAACATCAGATTTGTCTGTTGGTGATGTTGTTGTGCCAGTTATAAACACGTCTGTGCGTCAGCAAACTGCGCGTGCGCATACTGCGACACATTTGTTACAGGCGGCATTACGTTCTGTCTTGAACGAAGATGTTCAACAGCGCGGGTCCAAGGTCAGTCCTGATTCTGTTCGTTTTGACTTTTCATTTGGTCGTGCGATGACGGCGGATGAAAAGCAGGCGGTCGAAGATTTAATAAACAAATGGATATCCGCTGATATGCCGGTATTACACGAAGAAATGTCAATGGATGATGCGGTTGCGCGTGGTGCGATGGCATTGTTTGGTGAAAAATACGGTGATGTTGTGCGTGTTATAAGTGCGGGCGATGTTTCGTGCGAATTATGTGGCGGGACGCATATAAATCGTACAGGCGAAATTATCAAGGCACGTATTAACAAGGAAAAATCCATCAGCAGCGGCATACGTCGTATAACAATGTCTGTTGGAACCTTGGCAGAATAGTAAAAAAACACCCCGCGTTTGCGGGGTATTTTTTATTGTTTATTTTTTTGATTTCTTTTTTGCTGGGGCCGATTTTACAGTTGTGGGCTTCTTGGTGGGGATTTTTTTGTATTCTTTATACAATGCTTCCACGCAAGTATATGCCAACAAAGCAGAAATTGCGGTTATCAGTCCGGCGACCAATCCATCAGAAAAGATGGCGAATAACAATATTGCGACCGCCAACACGACCGTATAACCCAAGTTTTTTGATAATACATTCAGTAATTTTTCAAACATCTTAAAAATCCTTTTGTTCGTTTGGACCCAATTATTATAGCACAAAAAGGAAGTTTTTTTAATAAAAAAATACCGTCATAATTGACGGTATTTATTTTTTTATAATACAACATATCCACCAATTCGCGCGGTCTTTGGAATTGGACCAAACGAAGAACGTGGGCTAACGTAAATATTCCCGGTAACCGTAAATTCACCACAGAATTGCAGTAAATTAACATCACGCAGGAACAAATTGCCGTTAATTTTAACGTTGCAAGGCAATGTAAACTTACGCATATTTTGCAAATACAAGTTTCCTGAAATCATTGTGTTATTTTGCAGCATTGTACCCGCACCACGCGAATCAATAATAATATCACCCGTCAATTTATTGCCTTGTTTCGCAATTTGTTGTTTGGCGATTTTAACTTCGGCCTTTTTGACAGGTACGATATTCACAGGTTCTGCGACCTTTTTTTGTAATGGTAAAACGATAGATTTTGGTGCGGCTTTTTCAGTAACAACAACTTGTTCTGTAACTGTCTTAGGTTTTTCTACAATCACAACTGTTTGCTTGTTACATCCCAACATATCCATAATTAACATAGAAAATAAAACGATAATTGCGACCAATAAAGTGCAGTTTAATAATGCGATAAAGTTTAATTTACAAATCCATCCCCAAATACGTCCCAAGAAATTCTTTATCGCGCGACAAATGCCACGAATACCATTCCAAATACGTTTAAAAATATATGTACGTTTTTTTGTTTGTGCACGCTTTGTGTTTTTTACATTGCGGGCGACTTTTTTAATTGTTTTTTTGTTTGACATATCCAATGCCCCTTTTTTGTTTAGTATAAAAATAATGTTTGTCAACATATTTGTCAAGTGTTTTTGTCAATTATTTTATATAAAAGTTTTGTTTTTCTGTGTTTTTTGATATAATTTATGTATATATGCGAATTTTACATTTATTTTTATTAACATTTTTTATGGGGTGCAGTGCTATGTGGCACGTGCCACCTGATTTTATCCCGATTAAAATTGATGGGGAAAAATATGATGTATTTACTTATCAGCGTATCTCTGATAATTATTCGCCTATCCATATATATATCGAAGGGGACGGGAATTCTTTTGATGCCTATGGCATGCCCACGAATAATCCGACACCGCGTGGTACATTTGTTCGGGAATTGGCGGCATCAGATGACGCAAAGAATGTCGTGTATATTGCACGTCCGTGCCAATTTATAAAAAATAAAAACTGTACCATTTCGGATTGGACAGACGGCCGTTTTTCTGCGGATATAGTCATGGCAACCGCTGATGCAATCCGACAAGTTGCGGAAAATCGTCCTATAATATTAATCGGATATTCTGGCGGCGCTATGTTATCTGGTTTGGTGATAGAAAAGAATCCTGATTTAAACATAGTAAAATGGATAACTATTGCAGGTGTATTAAATCATACTGATTGGACGGAATATTTCGGTGATACGCCGTTACATAGTTCGCAAAACCTGAACAAATTGCCGCATATTTCGCAAGAACATTACGTCGCAGAACACGACACGATTGTCCCACGTACGTTATCCGAAAAATGGGTCGGGTCAGATAATATAATCATTGTTCCAAATTCAACACATAACAAATTCCCAAATTTAAAAATTGTTTTTTAATACTATTGACAAAACAAAAACTTTGTCCTATATATAAAGTATGAAAGAAATAAATATTGTACCCATTTTTAAATTGGAACAGCCACAAATCTGGAATGATTTTTGGCAGGTGCGTGTTGCGGCAATGCGTACCAATTACAACGTGGAATTGACAGCGTTCCAGTATTCTTGTGCCATCGAAGAATTTAACAAATTCTTTCATGAACGTCCGTTTAATTTTGCCTTTGCGGCATACGATGGGGACAAGATTGTTGGTTGTATAAACGGTGATGCTTTGAATGGCGATGCGCACATTCGTCATTTATATGTTTTGCCAGAATATCAGGGGATGCGCATAGGGATACGATTATTGACTGCGGCGGAAAAGGCATCTTCATTGGTTGCGATTCGTATGCACTTGACATCATTAAAAGACGCTAAAACGTTTTATGCCAAGTATGGTTATACACGTGGCGAAACAGATAATCAGTTTGTCCGTTCTTTGTCGAATGTCGGACATTTATCAACGACACCTATTTTTGATTGTACACCAAAAATTAACAGGGCTTGCAAGAAATTATCCACGGATTTTGATTATGAAATGGTAAAATGTACGGGTGCCCCAATGTTTGTAAGCCGTGATTGTTTGGGGCGTATAAATGGTTATTCTGTTGTTTTTGGAACTGACAAGCCGATTATTGTTGCCCCAGATCGTTTTGTTGGCATTGGGCTTAAAACTGTAACAAAGAATTATTTAAACAACACACGTTAAAAAAAATCGCCCGTTTGGGCGACTTTTTTAAATACTATCTGCATTTATCCAGCGACCGTCCTTTAACAATCCTGGTGCCATACCTTCGTTTGCGCGCAACGCATCGATAACACTACGTGCCTTGGCTGCATCAAGATTTATTATACGAACTTTGAACATATCGCCTTCGTTAATAACGACTGCATCGCCGTATGTTTTCAATCTTTGTGCCAAAGAATCTGCGCTATCTTGTGCATAGAACGCGGCAACCTGTACACTGTATTCACCGGAAACAGGGGCGCTTGCAACTGATGTTGCGTCCACAGGCGCAGCAACTGTTTCAGTTGTTGTAACTGTTTCTGTAACGGTTGGTTGTGGTTCTGCCACGCCCAATGTAGCGTTTTTCACAGCCATTGTTTGTTCTGGCATAACTTGGATTTGAACCTTGGCTTGACCGTTCATACCAATTTTCTGTGCCGCCGCAGGTGATAAATCCATCAGACGTGTATTAACAAATGGTCCGCGATTATTTACACGAACAACAACGGATTGACCGTTATCTAAATTTGTAACACGTGCGATTGTTGGCAGTGGCAACGTCTTGCTGGTTGCGACCATTTGATTCATGTCGAATATTTCACCATTACTTGTCTTTGTGCCATTCAATTCTGTTGGGATAATTCCCGCCATACCAGTTTGATTATAAGTCAAATCTTCCACAGGGATATATTGTACATCATCAACCTTGTACGCGCTACCAACATAGTACTTTGGTGCCGCGGCCATCAAATATGTATCATTCAGCGATACTGTTGAATCCGCGCCAACCAATGTTTCTTCGCCAAAGCCATCTGCACCATACGAAGTGCCTGTGCCAGTTCTATTTAAATCCATACAGCCTGTCAGCATTGCTGTCAAGACCGCCAAAGAAATTACTTTTTTCATGATAATTGGACTCCTTACATTCTATTTATGATTTTATTTTATCATAACAAAGTCCCATTTTCAAATTTATTTTTGTATTTTATATTTTTCTATCAATCAGATAGGCAACCGGCAGATAAACAATTGCGTACCCTGCAATTACCAATCCCAAAATCCATATACTAGAAATATTAACAATCGTCAGTCCCCCGCCCAACAAAATCGCCCATATTGCCATTGCTACTATAGATTTTGCTGTCTTTTTATCGATGTTTACAAGATGTTGCTTTTTACACGCGCGTCCCAATAGATAGTTTTTCAGATATCCACTAATTACAATTCCGATTGGTACGGCTAAATATCCAACAAATTTAAACAGCCCCAGATATATCGCCGCGGCCATTATCAGCGAAACAATACTTGTCTTGACTGGCGTCTTAACATCTTGTGCCGCATATAGGGTCTTGCTATAAATCTGACTAACCAGCATCGCCGGCAGAACCAACACCTGAATCATAATAGCGATTGCAACTGCATTTGTGGATTCTGTTGTCCATGCCCCATACTGAAACAGATATTTTATAATCGGCCGCGCCAGCACCACCAAACCGACCACGCAAGGCAGAATCAGCATCATAGATTTTCGCATCGAAGAATTCTGTTGAATATATACACTGCGCATATTTTTATTAGCAATTGCGTTTGATATCGACGACATCAGCACTGTTCCAACGGCCAATCCCACCATAGCAAAAGGCAATTGTACAATTCTGTCAGAATAATACAGCCATGACACGGCCCCGCTTTGAAAACTCGCGACCAGCGTTCCTATGATTATTGTGATTTGATAAAATCCGCTGCCAACGATACTTATTCCCAACCGTTTTATCAGACTTTTTATTTGTGCATTCCAACGCGGCACAATCAATCTTAGTCCAAAATGCCCCCGTCTGATACGTCCCCACAGAATTGTAAATTGCAGAATTCCAGACAAAACAACTGTGCCAGACATCAAATATAATATATTTTGTGTACCGAATGCCATTGCGATTATCAGTGCGCATATCAGCATAATATTCAACATAACGGGCATAAATGCCGCCAACAAGAACCTAGAAAACGCGTTTAATATCGCGGACAGAAATGCAGACGCACAGATAAATATCACATAAACAAACATGATGCGTGAAATCAAGACCGTTGTTTCCATCTTGCCGGCCACCATATCAAACCCAGGCGCCAATCCCCAAACCACCAACGGCATAAAGATTTCAAATAAGATTGTAATTACAAGCAGCACCAACATCAGCCACGAAAAAACATTTTTTGCAAAATTTTCATCTTTTTTTGCATCCGTGTACATTGGTATGAAAATAGCAGACAACGCCCCTTCGCCTAACAAATCACGGAACAGATTTGGTAACTTAAATGCCGCCAAGAATATATCGGATAATCTTCCTGCGCCCAACACGCGTGCGATTAAAACATCACGAACAAAGCCGAACACGCGACTTATACCGGTCATTGCACCAACCCCGAAAATATGTTTGCCTAGTTTCATAGTTTCGATTATACTGCGATTACGAAACAAAAATCAAGACAGGAATCAAGATATGAAAAAACAAATTTTATTTATCGTTTTGGGAACTGTATTGGCGGGCTGTGCTGGTTCTGAAACCAAGATAGTTGCGGAACAAACGTTGCCTGAAATATACGCCAAGGCATATTCTGAATTTAACGACAAGGATTACGAGCAGGCGGCCATTGACTTTCAAACTGCGGAAACGCAGCATCCATCCAGTCCCTGGGCGGCAGATGCATTGATAATGGCGGCATATTCGCATTATATGGACGATGATTTTGCGGGTGCATTACTTGCGACGGATCGTTTTATGCGTTTTCATCCTGGTCACAGGGATGTGCCATACGTAATGTACCTGCGCGGTATGTGTTATTATCGTCAGGTCAGTGATGTTCGTCGTGAACCCGGAATGTCGGCATATGCATTACAGCAATTTCAAACATTGGTAAACCGTTTTCCGCGCAGTCCATATGCCAAGAATGCAGAAAATAAGATAATAATCCTAAAAAATTATATCGCCGGCAAGGTTATGTATGCGGCCCGCAATGATATGCGTCGTGAAAATTGGCCCAGCGCAATTAATCGCCTGCAATCTGTGGTCAAGGATGCCCAGGAATCTGTCATGACGGCCGAGGCTTTATATCGCCTAACCGAATGTTATACTGCGATTGGATTGCCATCTCAGGCGGCAGGATATGCGGAAATGTTGCGATTAAATTTCCCAGACAATGAATGGACCAAGAAATTAAAATAAAAAAATGCGCAACCGCGCATTTTTTTTATTTCCCAAACTTTCCACTACGTGGGAATCCTACTGGCACTGTGCGTCCTTGGGATGCGCGTTTTCCGCACCATGGCGCCCAGTTTTCAAGTTTTGTAAACCCGCGTCCAGTTGTCCATCCGAACCCATTTTCTGCGTCAAAGAACATTGCATCCAAAACGTATGTGCGTTCAGCATTGTACTTTTGCAGTATAACACCCTTGCCACGGGACATTTCCGGAATTTCAGCGGTTTTAAATATCAGCAACTTGTCATTAGAACCAGACATGGCGACACTGTCCCCTGAAACCACGACGCACATATGCGCGGGATTTTTTGCATCCACGTTCATAACTTGCTTGCCATTTTTTGTTTGTGCCAGGCAATTTTCGCCTGCAATAATAAACCCATTTCCGTGCTTGGATATCAGCAGATATTTTGCCCTGGTATCCAACACAAACGCACGAACGATATCTTCATCAGCGGCGATATCTGCCATCATACGCACAGATTCACCAAAACCACGCGCGGATGGCAATTCATTTGCTGATAATGTAAACATTTTTCCAGTTGTTCCGAACAGGTTAATTTTATCTGTGGACATTGCATGGAACGCAGAATGTAATTCATCGCCTTCTTTGAATTTCATATCCAACGAATTCAAATCCAAATGCCCCTTGGCGGCACGAATCCAACCCATCGTGGACAGGATGATAGTCAGCGGTTCTTTTTCGATAAATTCATCTGCATTTACGACAATTTCTTCGGTTTGTTCTGCCCATGTTGTACGACGACGTCCCAACTTAGTCTTTTTATCATATGTCTTTTTAATATCGTTAAACCAAGCCTTTAATTGATTATTTTGCGCTTCTTCACTGGCTAATAATGCCTGTAATTGTTCTTGTTCTTCACGCAACGCCGCGTCTTCGCGTTTGATTTCCATTTCTTCGAGTTTGCGCAGCGAACGCAGACGTGTATTTAATATTGCCTCAACCTGAATTTCTGTCAGCTTAAATTCCGCCATCAAGACCGCTTTTGCATCGTCTTCGTTACGGATAATTTCAATAACGCGGTCTAAATTCAAATAAACCACCAATAACCCGCCCAGGATTTCAAGTCTGCGTGCAATATTATTCAAACGCCATTGTGTACGGCGGCACAGAACATTCTTCTGATGTGCGATAAATTCGCGCAACACATCACCGATTGGCATAACGCGTGGCGCGCCCTTGGAATCGATAACATTGAAATTCATATTGAAACGATATTCCAAATCTGTCATTGCGAACAGGTGCGCCATCATTTTATCCGCGGGGATATTGCGTGATTTTGGTGTGATAACGATGCGTACATCGGTCGTAGATTCATCAACAATATCATCAACCAGCGGCAATTTTTTTGCATCAATCAATGTGGCAATTTGTTCAACCAACTTAGATTTTACAATTCCATACGGGATTTCAGAAATTACAACCTGCCATCCGCCCCGTTCAAGGTTTTCAATTTCCCAACGTGCGCGAATTCTAAATGCGCCTTTACCGGCTTCGTAATTTTTAACAATGGTATCAAAGCTATCAATCAAAACACCGCCGGTTGGGAAATCGGGTCCAACCATTTTTTTTATAATCTGTGCGGTTGTTGCATCAGGCTTGTCCACGACTAAATTCAGTGCATCACAAACCTCTGCCACGTTATGTGTTGGGATATTTGTTGCCATACCCACGGCAATTCCCATACCACCATTTGCCAACAGGTTCGGAAAAGCCCCCGGCATAACGACCGGTTCCAACGTGGTCCCGTCGAAATTAGGCATCATATCAACACTATTTTCATCCAATCCTTCCATAATCAGCATTGCTGCTTCGGTCATTTTGGATTCTGTGTATCGATATGCCGCCTGTGGGTCTCCGTCGATATTACCAAAATTTCCCTGTCCATCAATCAGCGGATACCGAACCGAGAAATCCTGTGCCAAACGCACCATCGCATCATAAACGGAACTGTCCCCATGGGGATGATAATGCCCCAACACGTCCCCAACAACCGTTGCGCATTTACGAAACGCGGCATTAGGCGCCAATTTTTGACGCAGCATAGAATATAAAATACGCCGATGTACGGGCTTTAACCCGTCGCGAACATCGGGCAGGGCGCGCGATACAATCGTGCTGACTGCGTATGACAGATAGCGTTCAGACAATGCATCTGACAGCTGTTGTGAATTAATATTTTCGATAATTTCCTTACTCATAGTACTTGGAATTTAGAACATTTGAAAAAAAATAACAACAGAAAAAATGCCTTTTTCCAAAACGGGGAATTTTATCAAGATTTTAATTCACTTTTGAAAATGGTGTGGTATGGTTTACACCATGACAGATAAAACATATTCGGGCTTTGTTGCGATAATTGGTCCAACAAATGCCGGCAAAAGCACATTGTTAAATCAAATCATGGGGCGCAAGGTGTCGATTGTCTCGCACAAGGTTCAGACAACCCGAACCCGCCTTCGCGCAGTTAAAATGGTTGGTGCGCGTCAGTTGATATTCGTTGATACCCCCGGGGTATTCAAGCCTTCGCGCCGATTGGACAGGGCGATGGTCGCGGCTGCGATGGATGCTGTATCTGACGCAGATGCGGTATTGTTGCTGATTGACGCACAAAAGGGGATAACCGAAACAATTCGTACATTGGCGGAAAAAATTGCAGATCGCCCAAATATCTTTGTTGCCTTGAACAAGGTTGACGCAATTGCGAAGCTGGATTTATTGCCGATGGTTGCGGAAATTTCACAAATGGCACCATGGCGTGAAATATTCATGATATCTGCGTTAAAGAATGACGGTATTGAAAAAATGTTGACGGCCTTGGCTGATGTAATACCGGAAGGTCCGTATTTATTTGATACAGTGGATAAGTCGGATCGTAGCCATGT
>JAZRSI010000037.1:0-13268 GCA_045651445.1 Candidatus Enterousia sp.
ACTTGAATAACAAGTCTTCATTTCTTGGACAATACCATAAATATTATTATTAACAATAAAAGCAAACCAAATCCCAATAACAAAAATTCAGTCATACTGCCAATTACATTTGATACAGACATGTATATCGCCATCACCCCAGCCATTGACGCAACCGCAACCATCGGTGCAAAAGACGCACGACGACGCAACAAAGACGAACGCAACAAGATTGTCGCACACAACATAGCCAATATCAAATTCATCATCGGACTTAAAAAGCGATTACACAATTCATTTAATATCATTTTGTGCTGTTTCTTGGTTTCTGCATCAAAGGCAACCTGTAACAATACAGATGTTGGAACACGACGAACACGAAATGAATTATTCCCGTCCTTGTCAACAACATTTAAATCCATATCGAATGTTTCAAATGTTCCAGTTACAGTGTTATCACCCATCGATTGTAACGCACCATTGTTCATAACCAACGATAAACCACGAACAGTGGATACTAATTTGCCCTTTTCTGCGAATATTGTGTTTGGTGAATTCGCATCACGCATATCGGACAACATAACCTGACTTAAATCATGACCGGATACCTTATCAACATATACAACCAAACCATCCGCAATTTCGGTAAATGCGCTTTCTTGCAATTTCATATGCGCCATACCATATTGCAAATTCCACTGCGTGTCATAAAACATTGCCTGGGTACGTGGAACAATCCATATATTCAAAACCAGATTTATTAACATTAATGCGCCACCTAAAATTAATGCAGGACGCGCAATTTGACGTGGCGACAAACCAGACGCCGCCATAACCGTAACTTCGTTTTCAGAAATCAATTTGTTGTACACAAAAATAACCGCAATAAAGCATACAAACGGAACAATTATAGATGCAATAAACGGTATCATCAATGATGTCAAACCCAAAAAACTGCCCAAATCAATCCCGTACTTTAACAAGAATTTCATCATGGACATTATTTGCATCATCCACGCCAATCCCGTTAAAATCAGCATTAGCATTATAAAAATCGCAATTAATTGCTTTAAAAAATACCCATTTAAAATCTTCATAATATGCACTATAGAAGATAAATTTATCCTTTTCAACAATAGGATATAAATAATGTTCTAAATAAAAAAGTCCCAAATGGGACTTTTTTACATTGGCAATGGCACACCCGCGGTGGCATCGCCCATAACTTTGTCGATAACATTATCTGCCTTGGTCTTGGCGTCCATATACGCAGACATAACAACAGATGCAACCGCATCCGCGCCACGTGATAAAACATCTGGGTTTATTGTTATTTTTACCATATCGTATTTACCCGTCATATCCACAATGCAGGCACCATTATCCGCGATACCCTTGACAATTGTTTTTGCCAATAATTCCTGGGCGGCGGCAACCTTGTTTTGCAATTCAGATGCTTGCGCCATTAAAGATTCCATATCCATAGTTTATCCCTCTACTTTTGTTTTTCATTTACATGCAACATTTGTAAAACCCGTGGTGGTACACCATACATATTTGCACGAATGCTGGTTAATTCTAGTCGTGGTATTAATGAAGTATTTGCATACTTTATCACACCTTCGATATCAGAAAAGAAATGATCCGATGAAATACACGGAAAATAAGAAACCTCACCACTTGGGCTTTTGTGATATTTTAAAATCTGGAAGAAATATTTTTTCGTTACTTCATCCTGAGCAATATCAACAATAAAATTCTTGTTTAACCATTTTCTTAGATGCGGAATCCTGCGGCCGTCGCACCCAAGGTGCGCGGCCCAGTCTTTACTCGCCCAAGATAATTGGTTATCTTGCATAAGATTTTATTCCTTGGATGATTATTTTTTGATTTCCGCACCTGTTTTCTGGTCGATACCAACCATAGACATACGTGTTTTACCACGTTTGTCCGCACCCAAGTAACGAACGTAAACAGTGTCCCCTTCTTTGATTTTGGCATCTTCGATTTTTGCAAGACGTTCACCTGTTATTTCAGAAATATGAACCATCGATTCAAAACCGTTCATAATCTTTACAAACAAACCAAAATCTTTTACACCAGATACGGTTCCTTTGTAAATTTCGCCAACTTCTGGTTCTGCAACAATTTCTTTGATGCGAGCAATCGCGTTGTCTGCGTCTTCTTTGGCCACAGCCATAATTTTGATTGTGCCGTCATCTTCCAAGTCAATTATTGTGTTTGTTTCACGAACAAGCGCCTGAATAACACTGCCGCCCTTGCCGATAACATCACGAACCTTGTCTGGGTTAATTTTCATGGTGTATGCCTGGGGCGCATATTCAGATACGTTTGCACGTGGCTTTTTGATTGCTTTTTCAATCTTGCCTAAGATGTGCATACGACCATCTTTTGCCTGGGCCAGGGCGCGTTCCATAATTTCAAAAGTAATAGATGTGATTTTAATATCCATCTGTAACGCTGTTACACCTTGGTCTGTACCAGTTACTTTGAAATCCATGTCGCCCAAATGGTCTTCGTCGCCCAAAATGTCTGTTAAAATCGCGTAATCATCGCCTTCTTTAATCAGACCCATTGCAATACCCGCAACCGGACGCTTCATCGGAACACCACCGTCCATCATTGCCAATGTCGCACCACATGTTGTCGCCATTGATGAAGAACCGTTTGATTCCAAAATATCAGATACAATTCGAATTACATAATCAAATTCACTGCGAGTTGGTACCATCGGATGAACCGCGCGCCATGCCAAATTACCATGTCCAATTTCACGACGCCCTGGGGACTTCAACCCCTTGCATTCACCAACAGAATAACCAGGGAAGTTATAGTTCAAGATAAAGTCGCGTTCTTCGGAACCGTCCAAGGATTCAATTGGTAACGCATCTTTGCCACCACCCAATGTCAATGAAACCAAAGCCTGAGTTTCACCACGGGTAAATAAAGCAGAACCATGCGCACGTGGTAATACACCCAATTCAATTTCAATTGGACGTACAGTCTTGTTATCACGACCGTCAATACGTGGTTTGCCAGCCAAGATATTGCCACGCATAATACGTGCAGTCAGATTTTCAACAACTTCGTCCGCCCATGATTCCAATGTTGATGTTGCACGTTCGGATTCTGGGAACAATTCAGGGATACGTGCCTTGGCCGCAGCGTGAATGTTCGCCAACGTTTCCAAACGAGTCAATTTTTCTTTTATCTGTAACGCAGATTCAATATCACCCGCAAACGTTTCAAAATCTTCTTCCATTTTGATTTGTTCAGGTGTTTTTTCAGGTGTTGCCCAACGTTCTTTGCCAGCCTTGTCCGCCAATTCGTTAATCGCAGCAATAACTTTTTGTTGTGCATCAAAACCAAACTTTACCGCGCCCAATACAGTCGCTTCGTCCAATTCACCAATTTCTGATTCAACCATCAAAACGCCGTCTTTGGTCGCAGCAACAACCAAGTCCATTTCAGATTCTTCGGTTGCTTTCTTGGATGGATTCAAGATGTACTGACCATCAGCATAACCAACACGGGCGGCACCAATTGGACCCTGGAAAGGAACACCTGATAATGCCAATGCGGCACTTGATGCAATCATTGCCAAGATGTCCGGCTGATTCTTTTTGTCATAAGAAAATACTTGTGCAATAATTTGAACCTTGTTCTTGAATGTTTCTGGGAACAAAGGACGAATTGGACGATCAATCAAACGTGCAATCAATGTTTCCGCAGTTGATGCCTTGCCTTCGCGTCTATCGCGTGAACCAGGAATACGTCCCGCAGATGCAAACTTTTCTTGATAATCAACAGTTAAAGGAAAAAAATCCTGACCTTCGACCGCAGATTTTTCTGCGCACACCGTTGCCAAGACCATTGTACCACCCATTGTCGCCAAAACAGAACCGTTTGCCTGTTTCGCCATACGACCCGTTTCAAGGCGCAAGGTTTCATCGCCGTATTCAATTTCAACCGCAACTGGATTATTTAATTTTGCGTCTTTTTTAAATAAGCCAAATACCATTTTTATACTCCATATTATTTTATTATTTTCAATTACACGAAGAAAAATCATTCGTTTCTGTACCCTGATACCACAGGCACACAAAGGAACAATTCGTTCTTCGCAGGTTTAATTATAAATTATATTTGGGGCTTTGCAAGTATTGTTTAACACTATATACAAACAAAAAAAATCCCCCAAACGGGGGAATTTTTATTCTGATACCACTGTTTCTGTTACCGTTTCGGTTATGGTTATAGTCGGATTAGATAATTCAGTGATAAGTTTTTGAAAACGTGCAGAACTTTCCGTATCATTCAATGCAATCGCAATTGTGTACGCAGATTCCAAATCTGTACGCGCAGCATCGACATTACCCAAATTCAAATTCAAAGCAGCAGACTTTTCAAAGAACATCATTGCACGACTGGACAATGTTTCACGTTCTTCGGCACTTGTTGCACCTTGAATCTGTTCAGATATCACACGTATCGCAGATGAATAATCATTGATTGCATCCGCATATTTGCCCAATGCAGTATATGCTTCGGCACGTTCTGAGTACACATCCGAACTAACCGTTCCTTCGGGACGTGCAAGTGAATTAGTATAGTCCGCAATTGCGCCTTCGTAATTTTTCAGCCACAAATTCAACTGACCACGTTTGGCATACAAATCACGCAACAATAAAATAGGATTTGGTTTTGTTGCACTGGCCGCCAATGCGTTGTTGATATCGTTCATCGCAGCAGTAAAATCTTCGATTCTGGTGTTCAACAGATATCTATCATAATAAGCAATCGCGTTTGATGGATCTTTGCTTAATGCCATATTGAAGTCATCCATCGCATTACGATAATCACCAGACTGCATATATGCTTCGCCACGCAAGATATACGTGTCAACTGATGCAGCACCCGCATCAATCGCAGCCGTCAAATCAGCCAACGCTTCGTCAATATTACCGGCCACTAATTTTTCCTTGCCGCTGTCATAATAGTCGCTTGATTGTTTCAAGACTTCTTCGGTTATTTCAAGATTTGATGTTGTTGGTTGAACATTATGCGAACGACCCAAAATATAAAAAGTTGCCGCAATAAAGAACAAAATTATAAACCAATAGATATAAATTGATAAAGACCATGGATTCGAACATGGCTTTGTCTTTGTTTCTTTGATTGTCGTCTTAGACGCCACAGGACGCACTTTTGCGCCTTTTTTTACAGTCGTTGTTTTTTTTGCAGTTGTTTTTTTCATTGAAAACTCCCTTCCTTTGATATTTAAATATTAGAGAGTTTTTAACATTTCGTCAATTGTTTTCTGCGAAATTTTTTCAATTTTTCCAACGGGCAATTTTCCCAACTTGATATTTGCAAATGAAACCCTATGTAATTTGCGAACCGGACATCCACATGCACGTAAAACTATTCTTACTTCGTTCTTCTTGCCTTCGTGGATAGTAACACGTAAATTATTATTCCCAACGATGTCTATTTTCATTGGTGAATATTTTATCCCATCAACCGTTATTCCGTTTCGCGCCATATCCAAATTCGAATAATCTTTGCCATTTACCGTCGCAATATAAGTTCGTGGAATATTCGATGATGGTAACGTTAATTTGCGCGCCAATTCACCATCGTTTGTCAGTAATAGCAACCCTGTTGTTTTATAATCCAAGCGACCGATATATTTTAAATGACGATATTCCTGGGGCAGACAATTATATATCGTTCTGCGACCACGCGGGTCATTCGTTGTGGTCATTGTATTCAAAGGCTTGTGAAACGCATAAAGTTCTGTTTCTGTGCGCCTTGATATCTGTTTATCATCAATACATACGATATCTGTATCTTCGACAAAAAACACCGGTGAATCAACATATTTGCCATTAACAGTAACACGACCCGCAGCAATTAATTCTTCGGCGCCACGACGTGATGCAATTCCGCTTTCTGCGATAAACTTTCCAATACGAACCGTCATTTTATCACCTTGGCTATTGCGACAACGGCGGCAACTTCGGCGCGTAAAATAGTCTTGCCAAGCGATATTCCACACGCACCCGCGTTATCCAGCGCAGAAAATTCGGAATCTGAAAAGCCACCTTCGGGACCAATAAGTATTTTTTTCACATTATCCGGAATGTCATCTGTTGCGCTGCCATATGCCGCACGTTCGTCTGCAAAAACAATATCAGACAAATCAAGTTCAGAAAACTTTGTCGGCGCCATTATTTGCGGCACAGAATTTCGATTTGATTGTTCTGATGCTTCTATCACTATTTTTTTCATACGGTCCCAATTTATGTGATTGGCATTTGTGCGTTCCGTTATCACAGGTATAAACCGCCCCACCCCCATTTGGGTTGCCATATTTAGCAAATCGTCCGTTCGCTTAATCGGCGCAAACATTAACGTTATATCCCCAGACGGGTCAATGTGCGATGTTTTTTCGCCAATCTGTAAAGACTTGCCATCGGTGGACAAATGCGCAACGTATTCCGTGCCATTATTAAAAACCAGACATTTTTCCGTTCGCATAACGCGCGACAAGTAATGTGATACTTCGCGCGGGATAGCAATATGTGCACCTGATGAAATTTGTTCGTCTATAAAAATTCTTGGAATATTTTTCATATTTTTATCATTTCCTGATTTATAAATAATCTTTTTTCTGGTATAATAATAACACTATGGCAATTAAATTCAACTTTTTATCCGCATCCGGCAAAGGCAAAGGAATTAATATTTTTAAGTCCAGCGTCTATAAGGAACACGAACAAACACCATTGGCACGTGAATTCTGGTCAATTCGGTGGAATATTATAATATGGTTGATTGCAGCATTGATGTTTATATGCGCATTCCCAATTGAACATATTTGGCGATACAATTGGTCGCCTGCAACACGCCAATGGATATACATATATTTTCAACAGGTTATATCCACCTTTGGTCTTTCCACAGTGGCAGAAATTCCATATTGGATTGCACGATGCGTATTGCGACCAGATATTGCGTGCATAACGCCTTTGTTGCCTATGTTGGGGTATTTCTTTCTATCCGATGCAACAATGACCGATGAATTTAACCCACATTCCAAGGATAAATATAACGAGAAAACCGCACGCAAGGCGGACGCAAACGATATTAAAAAAATGGCATCCGACCATAAAAATAAAGAGGGGTTATTTGGTGGTTTTATGATGGTATTGGGATACTTCAAGGGAAAACCGTTGAAGATGGATACATGTTTGTCTGCGTTGTTGTTGGCGCCGGCTGGTACTGGTAAAACCCAGGGTGTCGTTATACCTACGATTTTAGGGTGCGACAATGTTTCAATGATTGTGAACGACCCAAAGCCTGAATTAGATAGGGATACTTCTGGATATCGCGCAACAGTTGGTCCCGTATTTATTTTAAACTGGGCGGCACCAGACGAACCGGAAAATGGAATTTATTATCCTGCTTGGAATCCGTTATCGCCAGAAAACCTGCCGGTAAGTGATGAAGAACGCAGTACTTATATTCAAGTTATCGTTAATACCATTATCGAAGAAAACGCAAAAGACCCACACTGGTCAAATACTGCGCGCGCCGCATTAACGGGCTTTATCAATTTTATCATTTCCAAGGTTGAACGCGCCAAGGCAAACGATTATTTCTATAATCGTCTGAAAACGGGGACATTTGATGAACAAGACGCCGCGGTGTTGTCTGATTATTATAAAACAATGTCATCTGACCCAAATGCGTATGCGGCATTATCATTGTTACAAAATGGCGAACTGAATATAAATAATTACGTCCACGTTGGAACATGGGCGGGATTGCCATCCGAATGGTTCGGGGCCGAGGCGTCTATACCAATGTTCTTGGCATGGTATGTCGAAGGACAAATAAAAGTCAATCAAGCAATTGAAGAACGCAAACGCCAAGGCGACCAAATGGTTATGATGGCTGACTCAATGAAAGACTTCCTTAACGAAGCAATTAACGAAGCGCAATTATACGCATACAATAGCGATGCTATATCTTCTTTGATTAACTTGGCAAATACGCCCGACAAAGAACGTGGTTCGGTTATATCCACAATGAACGCCGGGTTAAATATTTTCCGACACCCCGCGGTTAACAAGCATACACGCCATTCTGATCTGCACTTCAAGGATATGCGCGGTATGATTGACCCACGCGACGGCAAGATGAAGCCTGTTACAATATACTTGTCTATGAACGTTGCGGATGCGCCTGCGTTTAAACCTATTACAAGTATGTTTATTGAATTGCTGTCTAATTTCTTGATTGCAAACCCACCTGAAAAAATAAATCACGGCAAAAAAATGGGACCCTATCCATCACTGTTCGTTTTGGACGAAATGCCAACGATGAATAAATTGGAAGCAATTATCCAAGGCCCTGCGGTTGGACGTGGACAAAAGGTGTCTTATCTGATTGTTGGCCAGGACATAAGTCAGATTCAGGATAAATACGGCGAAAAAGCCGCCGAAACCATTATCGCAAATACCGCCGCCAAGATTATCTTGCGCGTTAATGACTCTGCGACCGCAGAAAAGTTCACACATATGATAGGCAAGAAAAAAACCAAGAAAAAAGAAAAAGGACCAGACGGAAAAGAAGTCGAAGTCGATAAAGAAGAAGATTTATTTACCCCAATGGACTTGATGACATTAGGCAACGGAAAACAGATTGTTTTATACCAAGGGTACTATAATCGCCCGATTGAGGCAGATGGTGAATGGCACTTCTTGCGCAAGAATAAAATTCAAATTGCCGCTAACGACAAGGTAAGAATGGGACGCGCATCCCCAATTCCTGAATATCTGATACCAAACCATCATCGCGCGTTGCGGTACCCTGGGGTGCCTTTGGTTAGGGACGAAAAAACCAAAGAACTACGCGAAGCCAAGGAAGTAATTCCTGTAAAACAAGGACAATAAAGATTTGCTTTTAAATGGGCTTTTGTTCTTGTGTAAAAGGGTGCGTATTCATGTATAATTTTTATTATGCATGTGGTTAATGTTCTTTTAAGACTTGTTCCATATATACTATCGATTGCGGGCGGAATAATTGTTTTTGATATTTCACAACGATATCTGCATAACGATGGTTGGATTAATTTGCTGGATAATGTGGCGGCATCATTGCTGGCGATACCGTTGGTATTTTTATTCTATGAATATTCAAATTATCTGATAACGCGACGGGTGCAAAAACGACAAAGGATAAATTTAATAAAACAGATTGATGATTCTTTGTTCAAAATATTAACACAGATTCAAAACATTACCGGCATAAAACGATTTGATATTCCAATCGGGGATGATATCAGAATAAAACGCAAAAGAATTAACCCCGACCCGCATTTCTTGCGCGCAATCAGACGCCAATTAAACTTCTTGGAAATCCTGCTTTATAAATCAGACAAAACAGATGTTCTTGATTCACAACAGGAACAAACGCTGTCTTTTATCGCCCAAGAATTAAATCAATTTTTGAACGACTGCAAAGACACCTGTACCCCACGCGATGTTGTAAAAAACATCAAAGAAATATTGTCCACAATTGACGACTGGTTTTATTCCACAGGATATACAATCCGCAAAAGGCAAAAATAAACCGCCCAATATCACCCACAAATTTTTCAATTTTGCGGGGTCCGATGTTTGGGCAGTATGGTTGGATTGCTGTTTCTATCGTTGTTTTTCCTTTACATATTCTGCGGCACGTTTGCGTTGGGTTATGTTGTCAAACACACCCACAAACCCTGCTGGATTTTGTGGCTTTTGATACCGCACAACGATTTCATCGCCATCGTGCGGGAATATCACATCAGGCTGCAACGATATTTGCCCCTGGACAACAGTACCTTGGCCATTTACGCCCCAGAAATGCGCAGGGAAACCATAGTAGTCATACTTAACATTTAGCACTTTTACTGTATCCTGTGTGTAAGATGGGTTTGTGTAATCTGGACTAAGAGTATCTTTGATTTTGTTGCCAATATCCTTGCACCCCGCCAGCGTCAACAGTGCAAAACCCATAATCGGCAATTTATGCAAATATTGTTTCATTTGGTTATCCTTTATCGTTATTTTTGATTTTGCATTTGTTCACGAAATAACTTTAATTTTATGCAATCAGCTTGGTTGGCTGCACATTTACAGCTGGTCAGGAATATCATCTGTTTGTCCAGACGTATGTTTTCTTGCATTTGACGATATAGTTCGTCAAAGCGTTCTTTTGCAGAGCATTCCAGATTTGGTTCACAGATACATTTAGAATTCATTAAATTACTCCTTGGTTTTTTTATCGTGTTTTATAATGGTCGCAATATTTGACGATTTTATGTGCCAGTTCGCTTATCCGTTTCTTTGCACAATCTATGTCATAAAAAGAAAAAACATTATACTTTTGAGTTGCATCAATTATTTCGCCGTTTTTACCCTTGTACCGCTTGATTGGCTGACCGTCTATGGTTGGACAACACAGTGATTCAGTTCCCTTGCTTACAGACAATGCTGTAAAGTAGTGAAAGCCAAGTTTACAATGTTTGTCACAGCCATCGCAACGTGTTCCATCGGATACATTATGCAAATTTGTTTCGTTTTCCTGTGTAAATGACATTTTATTACCTTTTATCGTTGTTTTTGTTTCTTGTTTACATATAATTCTGGGAAGACTATTTCACCAACTGTTTTTCTGATAAATTCATCACAACATTCGCCCAGCCTGATTTTATTTACACATGCATGCAGTTTATAATCGCTGTTGATATTACATTTGGGGCAAATTTTCCCAAAGTGTGTTACCAGACGTAATTCAGCCGCTACGTCATCACTAAAACGGATCGGATACGCATAAATCATTTCTGCAAAAAAACTACAATCAAAGGTGTCTAAACATATTTTTTCAGGACGTGAAATATGATGAAAGCGCTTCATCAATTTTAATGCTTGCACCATTGTTATTGGCTTTCCAAGGTCATGTCCAAATTTTAGTGTCCCCTCAAACAAGCGAACCTGAACAAAATCAGATAAAATATGTGCATCACGAATTTGTTGTTTTGTTTTGGGATTTATCTTGAATGTACGATTTTCTGGATTGGTTTTATCTGGCATGTTTGCATTCCTTTATCGTGTCTTGTAATGGTCGCACAGACGGGCGATTTCGCCAGCCCATGTTTTGGCGTACAATTTTTGCTGGTCTGTTCTGGTTTTAAGGACAACAACACCAGTAAACTGGCTTTTATAATTCTCGTTAATATAACGGGATACTATTTCTCCGTTGATTGTCGGATAGATATGATATCCGTATGGACTATACCTATACCCCAGGCGGCAATTGCATTCACAACCATCACATCTGTCCCCAGGGGAAACATATGCCTGAACCTGTTTTGGGTTTATGTTTATGAGTTTTTCCTGTGTAAATGACACTTCATAACCTTTTATGCTTTAATTCTGTTATGAACTTAGCACAAACATGCAGACTTTCAAGTTTTTTGTGAATTTCGCATTGAACGAATTATTTTTTCGAACAAAACCATATTTGTATCCAAAAACTCATCGTCAACAACCACATCGTCTTTTTCAAATTCATGCGAAAGTTCCTCACAACGAGACCACTCTTCATCAGTTAACGTATTTTCTAATTCTTCCAACCATCTATCTTCATCGACGTTCGCATATAATCTTTCCATTTCTTTTAAGAATTCTTCACCCCTGGCATCGGCCGTATCAATTTTTTTGATTATGTTGTCTATTTGTTTTTTTTGGTCTTTTATTTTTGTATGCATGGCCACATTTGTTGCAACACCAACCCCCGTCAACCCAACTGTGGTTATTCCAGCAATCTTAAAATTCTTGTTCTTTGATGCACACTTGTTAAGTTTTTCTGTCTTGGTTGCCAACTCTTTTTCAAGATGCGTAATTTCATTGCGAAGACTATCCAGATTATCTGATGAAGCATTTGCATACATTTGGACCGCCGCAACGCAAGGCAACGCAAAAAAACAACTTGATATAAAGCATAAAATTATTCTTTTCACTTTTCGATCCTTTCCATAAAATTCAGAATTTCCGTGGACTCTTTGCTATCCACCGACATATCATTAAGATTCTTTTTATTTTCCTTGATTTGTTGATTCTGTACAACTGCGCCTATTCCGCTTGCAACTGTGCCGATACTGCCAATAATGGTTGCCGCCTTCCATCCTTTGAGAGATTTTTCGCATCTAACGATTTCAGAATCTATCGATTCAATTTGTTTTTTTAATGAATCACGATAAGTTATTAATTCTGTGTATTCGTCCGCCATTGCGAAATGACACGCCCCAACAAATATAAAAAAACATATAAATCTTTTGTAAATCATTGCCCAACTCTTCCTGTTTTAAACCACTTTCTGAAAAAAACCGTCCATAAACAAGACGGTCGGGGAGTTCGTAAATCAGTATATTAATGATTCTGTCGCTTTTGGGTTACCCCTATTGTATAACAGACAGCCCCCCGACCTATTAAGTCAGGGATAAATCACAGCACAAAACCACAGGAAGCATATCGGACTTACGATACGCATTGATTCTGTACCGAATATACTGGGCTTACGACAGCCCCGAACCCATATCCCTATGGATTCATTTCATAGTTTATCACTAAAAATCAAAAAAGTAAATTGAATATATTAGCGATTGAATTATTATTGGCGTGGCCGTTTGTACCGTTTTGGATATTGTTGGATAGATTTTTTGCAACATACCAAAACAATTTCTAATTACACATTTGGATCAAACATCATATACCCCGAATCCGTTATTGCGGTTGGTTTTATTTTACCGGTTTGCACCCAATAGCGTATTGTTGATGTTGGAACACCTTTTATTTTGGCATACTTTGCAATTGTCACCAGTTTGACATCGCTTGTATCTGGACGGTTCGTGTCCAGCATATCTATTGCCGTCTTTAAAGACCGGTTTAATGCCGACAACATAAAACTATAATATGATTCACCGTTGCCCGTTGTTTGGTACTTCTCTAAAGCATCCAAATAACGCTTTCTGTCTATTTTTCTGATAACAGTTGGCGTAAAGCCAGCCTGCACCAGAATCAGATTCATTAGCAATCGTGCAGTACGACCATTTCCATCCTTGAACGGATGAATTGTCACCAAACGATAGTGTGCATTTATTGCACGATATATAACATCTTCATCAGTCGTAGTTAACCAATGATTAAAACCTTCCA
>JAZRSI010000038.1:0-18957 GCA_045651445.1 Candidatus Enterousia sp.
AATAAAAAATCCCCTTGAATCAAGGGGTTATTCTGGTGCCGGTTGTCGGACTTGAACCAACGACCTACTGATTACAAATCAGCCGCTCTACCAGCTGAGCTAAACCGGCGTGCCACCCAATTATACATATCTGTGCGACGAACGCAAGTAAAAAATCATAATTTTCTTGCCTTTGATTTTATTTGGGGCAAAATAGGGGTATGACAAAGATGAAATTACCAGAACTGTTGGCGCCGGCGGGTACGTTGGACGCCTTTAAAACCGCCATTTTATATGGTGCAGATGCTATTTATGCCGGATTGCCGGGGTTTTCCATGCGGGCGCGCGCAAAAATCAATACTGACGAAGTGCGTCAGGGTATCGAATTGGCACATGCCGCAGGCAAGAAGGTGTATCTTGCGTTCAATTTATTTGCGCATGATTTTGAATACGAACATATGCCCCGTGTTGCAGACACAATCCGTTATTTGCAGCCTGATGCGCTGATTGTTTCCGACCCAGGGATTGTCATGTGGGTTCGTGAAAATTTTCCAGATATGCCGATACACATTTCAACCCAGGCGAACATTTGTTCCGCAAAAACAGTTAAGTTTTGGCAAAATGCGGGGGCTAAATTATGCGTGCTCGCGCGTGAGGTTTCGCATAACGAATTCAAAAACATAAGAAAAGAATGCCCAGACATCGGTCTTGAAATCTTTGTTCATGGCGCGATGTGCATGTCTTATTCGGGGCGTTGTTTATTGTCTAATTTTGTAACGGGGCGTCCGGCAAATCGCGGCGCATGCGCGCAATTGTGTCGTTGGAAATACGATGTTATTTTGCGTGAACGTGAAAGCGGCCTTGAAATGCCAATTGATGAAGACGAACGTGGCGCATATATCATGAATTCCAAGGATTTATGCCTGATGCCGCGATTGGCGGATGTTGTGTCGGCCGGTCCCGATAGTCTTAAAATCGAAGGACGCAATCGTTCCGAATACTATGTTGGCAGTGTTGTTCATGCATACCGTTGTGCGCTGGACGCATATGCAGAAAATCCGGAACAATTTGACCCTGCGCCATTTATGGATGATTTGAATCGTTTGGAAACGCGCGGATATACAACTGCGTTTTTTGACGGGCCTGTAAAACCAGATGCGCATAATTACGAAACGACACGCAGTACATCAGATTTCCATGCGGCGGGTGTTATAACTGCGGTGGATAAAGATAACATTACATTTGAATTGCGTAATGAAACGCGGGCAGGGGACGAAATTACATTTATATTGCCGGGTACCATGGACAAGGTTACGGTAAAATTAGAACGCTTAATCAATGCAAAAAATGGCGAAGCGGTTGACAAGATGGCGGCCGGTATGGGTAACAGTATTTTAATCCCACGCGCGTGGCTGGGCGATATACATTTGGATAAATTCGTTCCATATGTATTGGCGTATAAGGCAAAAAGATAAAAAAATCCCCGATTTGGGGATTTTTATTTGTCGCGTTCGCGAACGCGTTCGTGTTCCCGTTCGCCAATGGTTAGAATTTTTGTCATTTCGATTGTTTGTTGTGGAACGGGGGATTCCTTTGGTTTTCGCACAGTTCCAGATTCGAATTCAGAAAACTTTTTACGCAGCATATTCAAACCCGTTTGGATTTTTTGATTTGCGTTTTCTTGCCATTCGTTACGTTTATCGGGTGTGCAATTTATAGTTTCGTTTCCGTGTGGCGAATATATAATTTTTACATGCCACTTTTTTCTGTGGTCGAATACGGCCTGATGTGCATATAAGACGGCGGGGTTTTTTGTTATGACACCAAATATAGTATCGCGAACGGCGTCCAATGATTCCTTCCATGCGTCCATCAGTTTTCCGCCCTTTAACCATTTATCCAAAGATAGCCCAGAAAACAAGATTTCAATTGCATTATCTATTTGTGTTTTGTCCGTGGCGGACAATTGACTCTTGTAATAAGAATCAAGTTGTTCGCCATTTAGCATTGCGGATATTTTATCAAAATCACTTTCCATTATATGTTTTTTCCTTTGTTTTACGCGGCGCGCATTTGATTGTTATAAAACTGCATAGCAAATATTTGCATACGTATCTTTACGTTATCGTGCGCCATTTTATCTTTTTGTGCGATTTCGCGTTGTTTATTGATAAAATCTTGCGCGTTTATATTTGGCTGTTGCTGTTTTTGTTGGTCTTTGTTTTTATCGACCAATTCCAATTGCGCCTTGCCTTGTGTTTTATCGGCAGAGTTTTTGTTTTCTTGAAACTCATCAGATTTTGGCAAATCTTGCATTTTGTTTTTATCAGTCATTTTTGCCAATTTTTCAAAATCAGAATTCGATTGATTGATTTCTGGTTTTGCCTGTGATAATTGCGCAGCATTTTGTTGAAGATTTTTATGTGCGTTCAGTATTTCTGGGCGCGCTTGTGGTGCTTGTTTTGAATTATCTGCCACCTGTTCTTCGTGTTGCATTGTCTGCGCGATTATTAGTTTTATTTTATCTTGCGCTTGTTGAATCATTTTATTTGCAGATTTACGAATTTTTTCGATTTCTGCATCAGACTTATTAATCATATTAGGGCTATTTTTATTTGTCATAATATTTTCAGACTGATGTTTTTTATGTGCGGCTGCAAATGCTTTCAAGTATTCGACAGACGGATTACTTGCATCTTGTGATTTCAAGACATTTTCGCATTGACCGAACGCGGTTTGCCACGCTTGTCCTAGGGGCTTTTTGTCTGTCCAGTTCAACCAAGAATATCCGGCGAATAATTGCATATATGAATTAGCCAGCATTTTTCGTGCTTCTGGTTGTAGTTTTTCTGCTAATTTGGGGTTGATTTTAACAATTAATTTTTTTTGTTTTTTGAATATATTTTCTTGTACTGTCATATCAAACTCCTTACTTAATAAAGTTATACAAATTTGCTATGTCATCCCCCATAGCAATTATATATAGGTCGCGCGCGTATATATTTCAAGTCCCCTTGTCAAGAAAAAAGATTTTTTGACATATGTCCTAAATGCGTGCAAGAATATAAATGTTCATATTGTAACAACATACTGTTGCCAACAATGGGCGGTATGAATATGAACCTGCATCTTGCCAATAATGCGGGTGCGGAAATTCATCGAAACCAAGGAGTTAAAAGATGAAAAAAACTTTAAAGGCAGCGGTTGCTTTATCAGTATTAACTGCACCGGCATATGCTGCGAATTTGGAAAATCCGTTATATATGCCAACCAAGGGCGCGGTATATTCCAAAACATCTGCGGGCGTAATGTACAAAATCGCAGACGATTCGAACGCGCATCAGACAAAGAATCATGATGGCGCAACTGAATTTCCAATTTGGCGTTTCCACGAAGAATTGGGATACGGTATTTTAGATAACTTGGAATTGTATGGCAAATTCGGCTATACCCACGACGGCGACATTGACCGCAAGGGTATGCATTTGGGCCGTGCGGGATTAAAATATCGTGCCCTGGATATGTCAGGTTACGTATGGGATATATATGCTGATGCACAATTGGGCGGTATCAGTGAAATGTCCGGTTCGTATGGTGTTGATGGCTTTACATACGACAATTATTCAAATGGCCGCTGGGGATTCCACGTTGGGACTCAGGTTGGCAAGCAATGGGAAAAATTCAGCGTTGCCGGATTTGCAGAAGTCCTGCGCACATTTGGCAACGACAACAACAGTATTGAAGTCAACGCAATCGATGCAAGCAAGTTAGGTGCTGGCATACTGGATAGGGCAACCTTGACTATGTTGGGTTTTTCAAACGAAATTTCTGTTGATTTGAAATCTGCAACCGAAGTTAACGCGGGCTTAAAGGCATTCTATCAAATGAACGACAAATGGTCGTTTGGCGCAAGTTTTACATTTAAGCACCATTCTGACAACGGCGTTGATGGCTTGGCATCTGGTTTGAATACGATTTCAACAGAATCTGCAACCAAGGCCGCAATTGGAACAATGATGCAAAACGGTTATAGCCAAGAACAGGCTGTTGCGTATGTTACAGCGAACCCAGCAGTTGTTGCAGGTGCAATGGATACATTGACCGCAAAACAGCAGCAGGTTAAGAATGGCTTGTTAAAGGTTGTTGAAGACATGGAAGATGGATTCGATGAATATGTATTGGGTCTGTCTGCTGGTTATCAAATGACAGATGCCACACAGGTTGTTGTGTATGGCGAATATACATTTGACGAATCACATGCGAATTCACAAAACGGCACAGATGTTAAGGCTGAATTGGGTGTTCGTTTGAACGTTGAATTCTAATAAATAAAATAAACTAACATATATTGGACATAATCCCGCCATCGGCGGGATTTTTTAATCTGTTTGCTTGCGCTGGGGGCAACAAAATGATATAATAACCCAAAAGGAATATGGTAAAGGAATGAAAAAGCTCAACTTTTCTGCCGTTTTAATCGGTGTGTTGATGGGTGCGCCAGTGGTTGCTGACGCTGCTTATCCTGCGTATCCTACGTATCAGGCAAACTCTCTGGGCAGTCAAATGATGTATTTGCCATCTGCGAATAGTCGTGTTGTATCGACGACGGGTGGTATGCAATCAAACGTTGTCGCGGCACAGCCAACACGCGTAACAGGTTCTTTGCCCAAGGTGGGCAGTTCGCAAACAAATGCGGGTCGTTCTTATTATCAGCCATCTGATTATGACCGATTGGCGGATAGTGGTTTGTATGTTGGATTGTCTGTTGGTTATACGGCATCTTTAATGGGCGGAATGTCTGCTGATTACGCTGGCGAGGCGGAGGCCTACACCGTCCCAGGTGCATTCGAAGAAGCGGATTTTGATTCTGATACGGTTATCCCATTACAGGTTTCTGTTGGTGCGGCGATTAATAACAATGTTCGCATTGACTTTTCTTATTTACGTTATTCTGGCTTGTCTTATCCAAACACGGTCCAGACATCGGACGGTGCTGGCGGTTTTGTAGAGGCTCAGGTTGACGGTGGTGCCATTACTGCGAATACAACAATGTTGAACGTTTATTATAATATTGATTCGTTCACGGGTTATCTTGCCGGTGGTGCATTGCGCCCATATGTTGGCGCGGGTGTTGGTATATCGCTAAATACGATTGCGGACTATGTTGTATATGATAATACATTCTATTCGGTATTGGATCCTGCGTATGCTGGTGCGGGTCAGTTGACTGGGATTTCTGATATTTATGCGTACCACAATGGTGGCACAACCGAAGAATTGGCATTTATGCTCGAAGGTGGTGTAACAACCGAAATGGATGGTGGCATAAAGTTAGATTTCTTTGTTCGATATGCTAATTTGGGACGCGTAAAAACATCGGGCAGTATTGTTTTGTCGCAAATTGAATGGTTGGGCGACGGCGCCGGTGGCGAATACGAGGCCCCATACGACAGTGTTTTTCACTATACCAACTGGTATGAAAGCGGTCGCTTGGGATTGGTTGACGTTGGTGTAAGATTAAGATTGCAGTTCTGATAAAGCACAACCGAAATTTCTCGGTTGTTGTGCTTTTATTGATACGGGGGGGATAATGCAGAAAAAATCGATGTTTTATTTTGTTGTTTTGGGGTTGCTTACTGCGCCAAATATTGCGGACGCGGGTATTCGTGTTGGTAATTCTTCACGCAGCAACGCCCAAGGATATCAGCAGGTAAATACCTTGCGTTATCAGAATTCCCCTGAATATCAGGCGGCGGTCGCCGCTGCGGCGGTGCCTGCCGAATTACCGATTACGGTAACGGACGCGCAATTGGCAGAACAAATAAAATCTGGCGATACAAACGCATCCACAAATATGACGAATCTGCAAACTTGTTCAATGATATATCCAAATGGTGAATTTGCATGGACACAACCGAATATTGGCACCAAGGCATCTGGCCCCCAAACATGTGTTGCGGTTATTGAAATGCGTGCGGCTAATGCAGGCAAAGATGGATCTGACCTGACATTTGCGCGCGCGTATTTGGCGGCGGGCGATGCGATAAAATGCAACATAGATTCGTTTCCGGCGCACACACAAATCTTGACGGATGTCCCCGAAGATTTTACGGTTCCGGCGGACACCGAACCCACAATCGAAGACGTCAAATCCCAGATGAACAAAGAACAGAAGCAAAATGCGGTATTTAAAATCGCGTCCAAGGCAATTGTTGGTGCACTTGCGGGGAACGTCTATGGCGATAGCGCCCCTGGCAAGGATTCTATGTTGGGAACAAACAAAGACAAGTTAAAGACAACCGCCTTTGGCGCATTGGGTGGTGCGGCAATTGGTGCGGGATCCGTCTATGGTGGCAAGGTTGGCGGTGATATGATTGAATCGATTGGTACCAATGCCTTGGCGGGCAGTTTTGTTGGAAATATGGCGGCCAGCGGTGATTCTGTACTGCGTATCGAAAGTTGTTCCCGAAAAACGACAACAGACGAAAATGGCAAAAAAGTGGAAGACGGCATCAAGGAAGACAAAAAATGTTTGTGGGGCTATATAGAAAAAAAAGGTAAATTAGAAGAAAATCAGACTGCATACGTTAACAGAACAGACATAGGTAATTTTATTGTCTGCGAAAAAAAGGACGGTTCAAATGGAGAAACAACTTGTGGCTCAAAAAATTTAACAGACATTGAATTGAAAGGATATACAGATAAAAACAAATCTAAAGACGAAACCCAGAAACAGGATTTAACGGACGCGCTTGCGGACAAATTTATCCAGATTGGAAATTTTTTCTGCTATAAAAATGGCACCATGGAAGATGGTGAGTGTCAGGATTCCGATAATAAAACATATGTAAAGTTGGATGGTGCATACATTGTTACCAACACACAACCGGCCTTGATTTGGGACGTAGAAGACAGGGGACGTGGTTGGAAATCAAAAGATTGGCCATCCTACAAAGAAACATTAGGAAAAAATAAAATATATAAACGAACCGGTAATGGTGAAATTGGCGGTGAATTCTCGGGCGAAGAAGGCAAAATAGAAAATTTTAAACCGGCATATCTCGACGCAGAAGATGGTGGTGTTTTGGATATGAAAAGTTCCGCCAGATTAAAAAACACCCTGGCCGGTGCCGGCGTTGGTGGTGCGATGGGTGGTTTTACCGCATACCAAGGCGCCCAAAATGAAATCCAAGAACGTTGGTTGGCCGAAGTTCGTGCGTACAAAGATTCTTTGTCCAAGGTTTATTGTGCCACGGGACAGCGTTTCCTGTCGCAATATAACGATATGGTTGCAATCCCTGCGTTGACTACCGAATAAAAAAAATCCCCATTCGTGGGGATTTTTTTTAAGATATGAAAACAAATTTTTTATTTGCCTTTGTTATGAAAAACAGAATAAACAAATATTATCGCGCCACCCAAGAACATCGCCATTGACAAAGTCATCCCCATGGTCAGCCAATCCCCGGCCAAGAACCCGATTTGCGCATCTGGGGCGCGAAATTGTTCGCAAATAATTCTAAATATCGCATATCCCATACCCATGATGCCTGCAACGGCACCCGGATGATTTCGTAATGATGTGTATTTATACAAGCAATATGTTATAATGAATAACAATAATCCTTCGGTTGCGGCTTCGTATAATGGGCTTGGGTGGCGTGGAATAGGTGTGTCGCCATTGAAAACAACGGCCCATGGTACATCTGTGGGGCGTCCCATAACCTCGCGATTAATAAAGTTGGCAATACGCCCAAAGAACAGCCCAATTGGGGCCACCACTGCCATTAAATCCAATACTGACCATGGATTTTGTTTCTGTTTGCGCGAAAATAAAAATATTGCTGCAATCGTTCCAATCAATCCGCCATGAAAACTCATCCCGCCGTGCCAAACCGCGAATATTTCCAATGGGTGCGAAATAAAATACCCCAGGTTATAAAACAAGACATACCCCAATCGTCCACCAATAATCACACCGAATATTACCGCGGTCAATAAATCATCCAACTGTTCTTTTGATAATTTTATTGGGCTATTTGGTGCGCGCATCAAGCGACGAAATAAAAAATATCCAATAATAAATGCGGCAATATACGCCAGGGCATACCACCGCACATCCAGTCCAAATACTGAAATCGCAACCGGAGAAATTGGTTCAATTACAATTGCCATCTAAAAAGTTTATTTAGCGTTTTTGGGGTGCGTACTTAGACAAATTTGCAACAATTTCTTCGTATTTTGCCAATTTCTTAGCATCAATATCTTGCGAATTTTTATATTTCTTCAAATCGCGTACTGCTTTCAAATATTGTTCCGTCAATTTTTCACGGGTGTTTCGCGCAGCGATTCTAGATGCAAAAACCATGTCTATGTTAGAGTTATTTTGGTCTGACATTTTATAAATCCTTTTGTCTTGAAATATACATATAATTGTATTATATATTTTTTGAATAACAAGGAGAATTTTTATGATATCGAAAAAAACATCCGTCAAAGACACAACCGCGCGCACCATTGGTGGCGGGATAGAATTATACCTAAAACGCATATTTGCATTGATGTTCGGGGCCGTTGGTGTAACCGCCGTTGCGGCATATATGACAATTTGGGGCGGTGGGTTACAGTACTTGATTAATTTCCATACCGGTGGCATGTCTGCGTTGTATTATGTATTACTGTTCGGTGGATTGGCGTTATCAATCTGGGCCCAGGTTCGTGTATTTAATATGAAGGCCACTACCGCTGCGGGCTTGTTGTTTTTGTATGCGATTTTAATAGGCGTAACAATGACACCATTGATTGCGGCTGCGTTGGCGGTTAATCCTGCATCTATATTGATGGCGTTTATTGTTGCGGCATTGATGTTTGCATGCATGGCATTATTTGGATATAAAACTGTCAAAGATTTATCCTTTTTGGGTATATTCTTGATGATGGGAATGATTGGTCTAATTTTGATAGGTGTATTATCAATCTTCTGGCCTGCGATGATGGGTGGGACATTTGGCACAATAGTATGCTTTATTGGTGTTTTGGTATTTGCGCTATTTACCGCATACGATATGCAGAATTTAAAGCGTGCTTATGCGGTTGTTGGTGATGGCCCCCAGAAGAATCAGTTGGCGGTTCTTGGCGCGTTGCATTTGTATATCTCATTCATTGCGATGTTCCAATATTTGTTAAGTTTGTTTAACCGTGAATAAAAATTATAAAAGGGGTGAAAAAAATGGCTTATAAAATAGATAAATCAAAATGTATTGGCTGTCATTCATGTATGGGTATGTGCCCAGTTGGCGCGATATCTGTTGATGCAGATGGTAAATGTGTTATTGATACGACAAAGTGTATTTCTTGTGGCACATGCGCATCAATTTGCCCAGTTGGTGCAATCACACCAGATATGTAAGGCTTAATAATAAACAAAAGTCCTCGATTGGGGATTTTTTTATTGTAAATAAATAAATTCAGTATAATATATATTCGGTTACAAATTTAAGGATTAGAATTATGCCAGCAAAAACAGTTAATGATATCGTTGCATTATGCAAGCGTCGTGGGTTTATTTTTACAGGTTCTGAAATATACGGTGGATTGGGCGGTACATACGATTACGGTCCATACGGTGTTGAATTAATGAAGAACATCAGAAATGCCTGGTGGAACGCGATGATTTATTCACGTGATGATATCGAAGGGCTGGATGCGGCATTAATTACAAATAGATTATTGTGGAAATATTCCGGACACGAAGCGGGCTTTTCCGATCCATTGGTGGAATGTAAAAAATGCGGCACACGCATGCGCCAAGATAAAATGAAAGATCAGACAAAGTGCGACAACTGTGGCAGTACTGAAATATCTGAACCACGCGCATATCAATTGATGATGGGGTTGTCTATTGGGGCGACTGCGGATGGTGCGATAAATGCGTATTTGCGTCCTGAAACGGCAACAACGACATACACAAATTTCAAAAATGTTTTGGATGCAAAACCTCATAAATTGCCATTTGGTATTGCCCAGATTGGCAAGGCGTTTCGTAATGAAATTTCGCCACGCGGATTTGTATTCCGTATGGGCGAATTTGAACAGGCTGAAATGCAATATTTTGTAAATCCATCGGATGATGAAAAATTCCATAAAATGTGGATGGATGAACGTTTGGCTTGGTGGATAAATGCTTTGGGGATTCCGGCGGAAAAGTTGCGTTTTATGCCACATGAAAAATTGGCCCATTATGCCAAGGCCGCATATGATATCGAATATGAATTCCCAGACGGCTTTGACGAAGTCGAAGGTATTCATAACCGTCAAGATTTTGATTTGGGATCACATACCAAGGCTCAAAACGATTTCAAAATCAACGCAACTGTTCTTGAAAACAAGGATAGTACGACAAAGTTATCTTATAGCGACCCACAAAGCGGTCAGAACTTTATCCCATATGTAATCGAAACTGCCATGGGTGTAAATCGCGCGATGTTGGCTGTTATGATAGAAGCCTATAACGAAGAAGATCTTGGTGATGGAAAAACACGTACAGTATTGAAATTAAAACCACAATTATCACCGGTCAAGGCGGCGGTAATTCCATTGGCGCGTAACGTCCCAGAATTATTAGAAATATCTAATGATATTGTAACAGATTTGCGCAAGTTGGGCATCGGTCGTATTGAATTGGAAAATTCTGGTAATATCGGCAAGAATTATCGCAGACACGATGAAATTGGTACACCAGTATGTATAACCGTTGATCACCAAACGTTAGAGGACAAAACCGTAACTTTGCGTTATCGTGATACAATGGAACAAGTTCGTGTTTCGATTTCAGAAATTCCGATGAAGATTCTTGAAATAATCAACGGATAAAAAATTTCCCCCATTTGGGGGATTTTTTTAACGTCCCAACATAAGAAACGCCAAAAACGCAGATAAAAATAAAACACCCACAAGGGGCGTTTAATTTTTATGGCGGATGGTGAGGGATTCGAACCCCCGGTGGAGTTGCCCCCACAACGGTTTTCAAGACCGCCGCATTGGACCGCTCTGCCAACCATCCGGAACTTTTGTTCTTCGGCGCGTTCATTCTATATTAATTTTTTCATATTGTAAATAGAATTTTTAAAAAAATGTTCTTATTTTTTGTATGTCTTCATCAGACGGGACGTTATCGATAATGATGTCGGGTTTATATTGTGTCCTAAACCAGGTGCGCTGACGTTTTGCATATTGATTGGTCTTGTTTATCCAATCTGTTATACATTCATCATAACTTTTTTCACCGCGGATATAAGCGCATATTTGCGCGGCGCCAATCGCGCGACGTTCGTCCCAGCCAGAATCGATAACTAATTGCCCTTCGGTCATCGCCCCGCCAGATAACATTTTGGGAATTCTTGCGGCAATACGTTCGCGTAGAATGCTTGTTTCTGGACAGACTAAGATTTTTGTTGCGTTCGGAATAATTGCGCCAACCCTTGGGGCACTCTGAAATTCTGATAAATGGCGTCCGGTTTGTAAAAAGACTTCGACGGCACGGGCGACCCTTTGCGGATCCGTTGCGGAAAAATCATCGGGCAACATTGCACGCGCAGCGGCTATATCAGATTCTACCATCTTGCGTGCTTGAATTCGTATATCTTCATCAATGTCTGGCATAGGTGAAATCCCATTTATCAACGCGTTTATATAGTACCCCGTTCCGCCAACAAATATGGGGGTGCGACCATTTCTTATGGCGTCTTCATATTCTTTTCGTGCCAGGTTTAAATAATCGACGACACTGATTTGTTCGGTCAAGGGCAAGATTGAAAATAATCTATATGGGATATTATCAATATTATCAGATAACGGACGTTCTGCGAACGGACTGGCGGATATGTTTTCGATTCCGCGATATATCTGCACGCTATCACAGTTAATAATTGTGCCATTAATTTCGCATGCTAACTTGTGGGCAAAATCAGATTTGCCCGATGCGGTTGGTCCTGTGATGATATAAGCGTTATGTGTCATTACATATTGATTATATTTGATTTAATATTAATGTAAATAAAATATTGTAAATTTAAAAATTATGGTGCTATTATGTACCTGTCCAATAAAAACGAAAGGAAAATATTATGTCAAAATTAAGAGTAGCAATTAACGGTTTTGGTCGCATTGGTCGTTTGGTTTTGCGTGCTGCGCTGGAATCGGGACGTGATGATATTGAATTTGTCGCAGTTAATGATTTGGCGCCTGCGGAACAGAATGCATATTTGTTAAAGTATGATTCTGTACATGGAAATTTGCCAATGGATGTAAAACTGGACGGCGAATACATTTTGGTCGGCAATCAGAAAATCAAGTGCATTGCGGAACGTGATCCATCAAAATTACCTTGGGGTGAATTAAATATTGATGTTGTTATGGAATGTACGGGTATCTTTACCGCTGCGGACAAGGCGCGTGTTCATTTGGATGCTGGTGCAAAACGTGTATTGGTTTCTGCGCCATCTGCGGGTGCGGACGCGACAATTGTTTATGGCGTTAATCAAGACACATTGACCAGCGAAGATTTAATTGTTTCAAATGCATCTTGTACAACAAATTGTTTGGCACCTGTGGCCAAGGTTTTAAATGATAAATTTGGTGTTATATCTGGCTGGATGACGACTGTACACGCATATACAGGCGACCAACAATTGCTGGATAAAAATCACAAGGATTTCCGTCGTGCACGTGCGGCTAACTTGTCTATGATTCCAACCAGCACCGGTGCCGCCAAGGCGATTGGCCTGGTATTGCCGGAAATGGCAGGCAAACTAGACGGTATGGCAATTCGTGTTCCAACACCTGATGTTTCTGTGGTTGAATTGGTTGTTAATCTTGAAAAAGCCGCAACGGTCGAAGAAATTAATTCTGCAATGAAGGCAGCACAATCAAAAACATTTGGTTATAACGATTTGCCATTGGTTTCGATTGACTTTACACACGACGCACATAGTTCTATCTTTGACGCGGGTCAGACCAAGGTTTTGGGCGACAAATTGGTACACGTTACCGCGTGGTATGATAACGAATGGGGTTTTTCGAACCGCATGTGCGATACCGCAGTTGCGATTGGTAAATTAATCAAGTAATAAAAAAGGAACCGTTTGGTTCCTTTTTTTATTTTTTCTTTTGTTGTTCACAAATTTTCAATTGGATTTTATTTATTTCCATAGATATTTGATATATCTTTTGACATACATCGCCATATTCGTTTTTTAATTCGATGTAATATTCTGTATTATAAAGTCTGCTTGGCATATTTTCTTCCCAATAGCGAATTTTAGAATACAAATCATTGCACTTCGTTTGAAGTTTGCGTAATTTTTCTGCCAAAAATCTTTCTTTTAAAATCAAGTCCATCTTGTGTATCCTTGGTTATTTTTAGTAAGAAAATAATACACAAAAACCAATTTGTCAACAAAATAAAATACTTGGAAGTGTTTTATGCTTCCAAGTATAGTTTTAAATACATCAGATATTATTCTGCGCGGGTATAATTTCCCTTGTCCAACAAATCACGGACCGCAAAGTGTTTAACCTTTTTTGCGGACGTTGTTGGCAGTTCTTCTTCGGTGATTGCGAAATGGCGAACCCATTTATATTGTGCAATTGCCAAATTAGATTTTTTCAACAACATAGCAACACGTGCCATTGTCATCCCCGGTTTTACTTGGAACACCGCAAAAGGAACAGTTTTACCCTTGATTACATATTCAAATACCGCGCAATTAAGGATTTCGTCATTTTGCATATAAAGGTCTTCTAGTTCATCTGGATATACATTTTTCCCGCTATCCAGAACGATAACCTGTTTTTGGCGTCCTTTGACGGTCAGGCGGCCAAATTTATCCAAACAGCCCAAATCACCTGTCTTGAACCAACCGTCTTCAAATGCGTCGGCATTGGCGGTATCGTTTTCGATATATCTAGGCATAACCATATTTCCGCGAATCCAAATTTCACCGACCCCGTGTTTATCAGGGTTATGTATTTGTAAATCGTTACCCAATAATGGTCCCGCGTAATACATAGAACCGTTTGCCCTACGGAACGCAAAGTTAAAGTTTGCCGGCCCTGTTGTTTCTGTTAGGCCGTAGCAGTCGCCAACGACAAATCCCATACTTTCATAGAATTTACGGATAGACGGTTTTAACGTTGCGCCGGCCGAAACCAAGACTTTTGTATTGCCACCGAACGCATCGTGTACAGGTTTTGTAACCTTGTCCACCAACTTGCCCAGTCCAATTGACCGCAGTATCTTGCGCATAGATACGATGATACGCATTAGTGTCCAAACGTGTTTATCCTTTGCGCTATCTACAATTTTCTTATAGAAAACTTCCCAAATACGTGGAACCGCGGGGATAACTTCTGGTTTGTATTGTTTAAAGTCTTTGACAAATTCTTGCGGTTTTAATATCGGCTGTAACAATAATTTTCCCTGTAAAGATACAGGCACAATAATATTAATTACAACACCATATATATGATACAACGGCAAGAATCCATAAAATGTATATCCTGGGAAAATAACATCTTTATAGAATTGCGCGCCATCTGAAAGCGAAATTAAATTATTATGTGTTAATCCCACAACTTTTGGGTTTCCTGTTGACCCAGATGTAAAAGACAATTGTGCGATATCAGAACGTTCTGTATCTGCCATAACAAAATCATTTTCATCGGTATCGTCAATATTTTCAATATCGAACATTTCGCATGGTGCATCGGAAATAAACAAATCCTTTTGTGCCAGCAACAATTTACAATCTGTGCGTTTCATCATATTGATGTGTTCAGTTGTTTGCAACCCCGTATCCAGCATCAATACGCGTGCCCCTTGGGACGCGGCGGCAAAATAAGTCCGTACAAAGTCAGGTGTATTCCCAGAAAGAATTCCGACTGTGTCGCCTTTTTTTATGCCGAAACGTTTTGCCAACAAAACAGCACGCTGTTTCACCTTCTTTAATAAGTCCGCATAGGTTTCGTTCTGACGTACAAAGAAAATACTGTCTTTGTTCCGCGAACATACGTCTTGCAGCATTTCATAGATATTTTTAATCATAATCATACTCTTGTTAATTATTTGTCATCTGTCCCACCGCGGAACAGATATATTGAATATATACATATTTTATGGGAAAAACAACCTAATAATGACAAGGTGTCCGATTCGAATTTATACAATATATAGGCGCTGATTCGCGATTTTGTTACTATATTTTGTAAAAAATGCTAAAAAACGAATCATAAAAGCATATAAAAAACAACATTTATTAACACAAATGAGATATTGGTATAAAAACACCGATTCTGTTTTCGCTCTGTAATATGCAGAAAATCGGCATTTTAAAAAGTAAAGCAAAAAATACAAAAAAATATACTTTTTATTTATTGATAGTATTCTTATAAAACTATATATTGTTATCGAAACAAACAAATAGCCACTATATGTTGTGTTTTTACAAAAAATCGGAGTAGTAATATGTCAGAAACACAAAACGAAATAAAAATACAGATTACGCCAACGCTTACAACCCGCTTGGTTGCGGTTCAAAAGCGCAGTGGTGAAACCGTTCCATTTGATTCGAAAAAGATTTTTGAAGCAATAAAAAAGGCTGTTGCCGTTACAACTGAAATATCTGATGTAGAAATCGTAAAAATTACACAAGATGTATTAAAAAGACTTGATGAAAAATATGCCCAAAAAACACCAACTGTTGAAAATATTCAGGATGCAGTTATTCAATCATTGATGGATGCGCGTGCATATAAAACGGCCGAAGCCTATATTATATATCGCCAGAAACGCACAGAAATTCGCGAATCTATGGTTGATGCGGTTGATATTATCGAAGGTTACGTTGGTGGTTCAAATTGGCGTGTCAAAGAAAATGCAAATGTTGGCTATTCCATCGGTGGCCTTATTTTGCGTACCAGCGAACGCGTTACTGCGGAATACTGGCTTAGCCTGTATCCGCGCGCGGTTGCTGAGGCGCACAAGACGGCCGCGGTACATATTCACGACTTGGGTTGGCTAACGGGGTATTGTGCGGGTTGGTCTTTGCGTGAATTGTTGTACGAAGGTTTCAATGGTGTCCCGGGTTATCTACAATGTGAACCTGCGAAACATATGGCAACTGCGGTTTCGCATATGGTTAATTTCTTGGGGACTTTGCAAAATGAATTTGCAGGCGCCCAGGCATTTTCATCGGTTGATACATACTTGGCCCCATATGTCAGAATTGATAATATGTCATATGCGGATGTCAAAAATGCTATGCAGACATTGATATTTAATTGCGCTGTGCCATGTCGTTGGGGGACACAAACACCATTTATTAATTTTACGTTTGACTGGACATGCCCAGAAGATTTGAAAAATCAACGCCCATTCGTTGGCAGAAAGCAGGTTGATTTCACTTATGGCGATTTACAGCCGGAAATGGATTTGATTAACAAGGCATTTTTGGATGTTATGAACGAAGGGGATGCGCAGGGTCGTCCATTTACATTCCCAATTCCAACATACAACATTACACCCGATTTCCCATGGGAACATCCAAATGTAAAGCCTTTGTTTGAATTGGCGGCAAAATACGGAATTCCAAATTTCCAGAATTTCTTGAATTCTGATTTGAATCCAACAGACGTTCGTTCAATGTGCTGTCGTTTAAGATTGGATGTTCGTGAATTGTTAAAACGTGGTGGTGGCTTGTTCGGTTCTGCTGAAAAAACGGGTTCTATCGGCGTTTATACAATTAATTTGGCACGTTTGGGATATATCCATCGTGGTAATCGCGAAGGATTATTTACAGAATTAAAGCGTCTGCTTGATTTGGGACGCGATTGCTTGGAAATCAAGCGTGATATTATTTCCAAGAATATGGAACGTGGCCTGTATCCATTTACAAAACGTTATTTGGGTGATTGGAGCCATCATTTCTCGACTATTGGTGTGAATGGTGCAAATGAAATGGTTCGTAACTTTACGGGCGATCGTGAAAATATTGCAACACCAATGGGGAAAAAGTTGGTTTTGGATGTAATGGACTTTATCCGTGAACATCTGGCGAATTATCAGGAACAAACCGGCAACTTGTATAATTTAGAAGCAACCCCAGCCGAAGGTTGTTCATACCGTTTTGCCAAAACAGACAAGAAAAATTTCCCAGATATCATTACCGCGGGAACACCTGATGCGCCATATTATACGAATTCAACGCAGTTGCCTGTGAACTTTACAGATGACCCATTTGTCGCCCTTGAACATCAGGAAGAATTACAGCGTAAATATACGGGCGGTACAATGTTGCACCTATATTTAGGCGAACCGGTATCAAGTGGTGATGCGGCACAAAAAATCGTGCGCACAATATTTGAAAATTACAAGGTTCCATATATGACCTTGACGCCAACATTTTCAATATGTCCAAAGCATGGTTATCTGCCGGGGAAACATGAATTCTGTCCGAAATGCGATGCGGAACGCGCCGCAAATCAGGACGAACAACAAAACAATGCATAACAAATCAGAAAAAAGAAAGGGAGGAATCAATTATGATGAATAATGCACAAAGAACAAAATGCGAAATCTTTTCACGTTCAATGGGATTTATCAGACCTGTGTCTAATTTTAACATTGGTAAATATTCCGAATTCAGTGAACGTAAAACATTTACAGAATCTAATTGTATGTCCACTGGTCAAAGACATTCTGATTTGTTAAAGAAAGCGGCATAATAAAATGCGTGAAATTCAAATTGGGGGGTTGGTATCGTTCACCACAATTGACTATCCAGGGAAATTGGCTGCGGTTTTATTCTTGGTTGGTTGTCCATTGCGGTGCACGTATTGTTCCAACCCCCATTTGTTATCCCCGGGCGATGGCGAATATGACCCAAAACGCGTTTTTGAATGGCTGAAATCGCGTATGGGCAAACTCGAAGCGGTTGTTTTTTCTGGCGGCGAAGCATTAATGCAAGGGGACGCAACAATTGACTATATGCGTCGTATTCGTGCATTGGGGTTCAAGATAGGATTACATACAAATGGTTTTTATCCAAACATACTGGAACGCGCAATTGATGTAATTGATTGGATTGGTCTTGATTTCAAGGCGACCTGTGAAAGATATCCGGATTTGACGGGGCAACATATTGCATATAATAATATGATACGCAGTTTAGACATTTGGCAGGGGACAAATAAGCCATTCGAAGTTCGAATTACTTGTGATCCACGATATGTTGATAAAAACGCCCTGACCGAGATTACGGAAATATTATCTGCAAAAAAAGTACAAAACATAGCAATACAAAAATATATTCCACATTTTGAAACACAAGAAAACAAAACAACCGCTGCGATGCGTGATGAAATATTTTCAGATAAATCATTACGCGAGAAAATAAACGCGATGTTTTCGACTGTAATATGGCGCGAATCTTGAATAAAAACGCAGAAAATCCACATCTGCGTTAAATTTTTTTAAAAAGTAAAAAAAAGACTTGCATTTATTCCCGCAACAGTATAATATTAACAACGCTTTGGGGTTGTAGCTCAGCTGGTTAGAGCGTCTGCCTGTCACGCAGAAGGTCGCGGGTTCGAGCCCCGTCAATCCCGCCAGTATTTACACCGTCTTTGGACGGTGTTTTTTTATATTAACACGGGGCGAGAACCCGCAGGGTTCGGAACGTCAGTTGATGAGAACAAGCTTTGCGCCGTTCGAATCTTACGTAGTGAAAGGGGCCCATCGCGGTAACGTACCGCAGATGGGAATTTACAACCCCGTCAATCCCGCCAGTATTTACACCGTCTTTGGACGGTTTTTTTTTATATTAACACGGGGCGAGAACCCGCAGGGTTCGGAACGTCAGTTGATGAGAACAAGCTTTGCGCCGTTCGAATCTTACGTAGTGAAAGGGGCCCATCGCGGTA
>JAZRSI010000039.1:0-8818 GCA_045651445.1 Candidatus Enterousia sp.
TTATTCGCGGTTGAATTTTCTTTTTCGTGTGCGGCATCAGATTCCGCCTGTAATTCGTCAATCTTTGCCTGGGATTCTTCTTCGTTCAGACCAGAATCAATCGTTTTTTCTTTTTCTGGGACACATTTTGCTCCTTTTTGGGCACCTTCCAGTTTATAACCATCGATACATTTGGTTGGATAACATGTACCTTCTATCGCTTTTGCGGCCGCCCAGCCTAAATCTTTTTTTATTTGACACGCAACAACTTGTACACTTTTACTGTTTCCAAGAACATTGGAATCTTCTTCATCTGAATATTCCATTTCTATAGCAAGACTTTCTTTTGCATCAACAACTACATCTTTATAACCAACATATGAAACCCTTATTTTTTTACCCCCCCCAGAACCTGATTTAGATTCTCTATTAGAAGTAATATCTAATTCAAATACGCCGTCTTCATCAGCAACAACACAATTTTCTGTACCATCTAAACAAACCGACGCCCCAGGCAGTTTTCCATCTTTATCCTTAACAGTTCCCTTGACAATATCATCCGCACCCGCAACCCCAACATAAAACACCATTAAAAACGCAACCAAGAATTTCTTCATATCTCCCCCGATAATACTACAATAATTCTACCAGAAATCATAATATCAATCAATCATATTTTTTATTCGCAATTGCTATACACAACACTGAAAATGCCAATATTATTATCAACCAGAAATTCATTCCTATTGCACGATATGGGGTCATATGCGCCCCCCAAACAAACCCATCCAACGCGCCATGCGCCCCAACCGGCAACGACGATATTATTTCACCATCGGATGCAATAAACGCACTTATCCCAGAATAATTTGCACGCACAACTGGCAATCCGGATTCAATCGCATATCTGCGTACCATATCAAGATGTTGATACACCCCGGGCGTATTCCCAAACCAATTATCATTTGTAATATTAATTATCGCATTTATTTGCCCCGCATCATTCGGAACCAGTGAATCTGAAAAAATAATTTCATAACAAATTGCGGGCACAAACTTAAAATTATTAACGTTTATTACATCTGCACCATTGCCACGCGACAAATTCACAGGTGCCGGCAAAATCCCAAGTGGCCTATATTCACCAAACGGCACCAAATGCGATTTATTATAAATCTTTTCAATTGCGCCCGACGCATCCGCAACAATCATAGAATTGTAAAGTCCCCCCTGCCCGAATGTATTCGCACCAAACACAACCGGCATTTCCATCAATCGCGCCAATTCAATATCATCACCATCCATAACAACAAATGGATACGCCGTTTCCGGCAAGATAACAATATCCACACCATCTGCGGTCTTTGCCAATTCCATCATTTCACGAATATTATGCGCCGCATTTTCCAGCGCCTGCGCGCGATTATGAGTTGCCTTTTGTGTTTGTGATACCGCGGGCTGAACGATTCGTATCATATGCGAAATTCTGTCTGCGCCATTATCCGCCCGTTGCATATTCCAATTTCCAACGCCCACTCCAACACCAATCAACGCAGAAAATATCAACATCGGAACAAAACGCGCCCTATTTCGTAAAAATTCAACCAGCGCCGCAATAAAACCTATAATCACAAAGGTCAATCCCAACGCCCCCCATACCGACATAGAATTGGAAAGCCATGGCCACGGCATTGTAACATTCGCAATTGGATTCCATGGGAATCCCGTAAACAACCACTCACGCGCCCACAAGACCAACGTCCAAATAGACGCAAACATAAAAACCCGCGCTGATGGACTTAATTTTTTCTTTGCAATCACAACAAAAGGCCATGAAAAAATTAACACACCTGCAACGGACAAACCAATTAATCCCGGCACAGTCCATATTGCAAATTGTTTGGTTAATTCTGGCACCACATATATCGAATGCAAAACCCACCAAAACATTGCAACACTATACACCGCACCGAACGGCGAAACCCGCAACAAAGCCTTCCACCAACCACCTATATTCTTATTTTTTACCGTCAACCAATACGCACCTGCAATTCCAATTAACGTACACCAACAACAATAAAAAGGCGCAAACCCAAATGCCGCAACCCCACCAAACACTGCGTATAGCGCATATTGCCAAAAACTATTTTCACGTATTTTAAAGCGTTTTAACCACGCAATCGTTTTAGCCCCCGGGCAACACGAACCATCCACGCAACAAAATTCATTTTCATCTGCATAAGGATTTTCTATACCTAACTTTTTCAAGGCTTTGATTTCTTTTAATTCCATAACTGCGGCTTCATCATCAGTAATATGATCGTACCCAACCAAATGATAAACGCCGTGAACAACCATATGCGCAACATGATTTTCAAATGAAATTTTTGCATCTTTTGCCTCTCGCATAACAGTATCATAAGAGATATAAATATCCCCCAACAACACATCATCGCCCAATTCAAATGACAAAACATTTGTCGGTTTATCCACACCACGATAAGTCTTATTTATATCATGAATTTCATCATCATTCGTTAAAATAATAGACACTTCAGATTTTCTGTATACAGGCAAATCCAGCGCACACACGATTTTTTCAAAATCAATTTTATACTTATTCCAACGTTCATCATGTATATCAATATAGACTTTCATTTCGTATCCTTGTTTACTAAGATAAATACAAATCAGATTGCTGTTCTAAAACAGAATTCTTAATCTCTTTTTGCTGAATTTTTTTTATACCGCGTTCAAAAGCATTTTTTACATATGCTATTTCTTCCGCGGTTAAAAGATATGTTTTATCATCGTATTCAAAAACAAGTCCCTGTTTAATAACGGCAACTTCATGTGGCGTTAAATAATCAGAAATCCGCAACTGTCTTTGCCCCTTCGTTACCCTATTTTGTTCTCGCAACAGCAAATCTTCTATATTTTCAAGTCGCACAATCCCACACGGTTTTGCTTTTCTACCCTTGCCATCATAAATCAACAACCGTCCCGCCTCCATAGTATTTTTATCAAACTGCGACAAAAACACAGAATCCTGTTTCAAATAATTTTCTATAGAATATGGCGCTTCCCCAACACAATCCAAAATTACATTATCTGAAATATCTCCCAACATATACAATGCACAAACGGCATATTTATTGGGCATCCCCCCCCATTGCGTCTTTCTTATTTTACCAAATTGTCTTACATACAAATCAGCAATTTCTTCTTTTGACTTTCTCGCATTCACAGCATCGCGCACAGGTACCCCAGAATTTCCTTCAATCGAATAAGTACTTTCGCCTGCATTATATGCTGCAACTGCCAGCGACACAAATATTTTAGCGTCAATCGGAACCTTAAAAGCGCTTTTCATTTTTGGGTAAATTTTTTCACGCAACCACAAATCCGTCAATTTTTTTGCATCTTCCAAAGATATATTTTCCTTATCACTTAACTCTCGCCCTAATATTTTTTCTGCAAACTGCTTATGCGCTTTATCCTCTATCGTAAAACCTATACCAAAAGTAAGAGTTCCTCTATTACCTTTATCAGAATATGTGCTTTCTATAAACCCTTCTGTTAGTAAAAGATGAGAGATAACATACGGCTGAATAGCATTAATCTGCCGATTCCATTCTTCGTCCGAAGCATTAGGATTCAAGAAGAAATCATCTATTTTTGCTATACTTTTTTCGTCTTTTTTTATTTCTTTTTTGTCTTTTTCCTTGAATTTTCCCCTTATATAAGAATCTTCGCCACGCGCCACGTCCGTCATTGCCGCCGCACCAAGCAATAAAATCAGTGAAGTATAATAAGATATATAAGCGTATTTAGTAGGACTTTCTTGCAAGGCCTTAGTAATACTGGCACCCATTTTTTCTAATATATTATCTTTGGCACTTATTTTTTTTGGTTTTATATTTGCAAAGCCTTTTTCTGTTTTTCTCAACAAAGCATTACTGATGAACAATCCGTTAAAGACACGAACAAAATACTCTGACAACCACAATAATGTTACGCCTGCTACTTTTCCAGTCTGTTCGATATTTTTTATTAATAACTCAAAATTCTCCTTCAAGACATTTAACAATTCTTTTTCATCAAGATTTATTTTTTTACGCAATTTTTTTGTCTTATCCGCCGCAGTCTTAAAGATAGCCCCTGCTTTTTCTATTTTTGTTTTTTGTGCCATTTTACTTCCTCCCCAGACCAGATTTTTTTGCAATCTTGGAACGCATACGCGCATAATTCGGTGCCACAAACGGATAATCGTTTGGCAAGCCCCATTTTTCACGATATTGCTGTGGTGTTAAATTAAATCTACGCTTTAAATATCTACGTAACATAACGTGCCAAGTACCATCTTCAAGGCACATAATTTTATCGCCCGTAACAGAATCTTCGATTTGTTGAGCCGTTATGGTTGTTCCCCGCAAAATTTCACGTGCATTTTTTACCGCAACCTCCATCGTAAGCGATGGATTTGCATTAATCGCCGCAGCGGCCAAATTTGCCACTGCCAACGTAAAATCAGAATTTTTATTTGCCAAATTACCGTTTCCTTTATATACTTAACAACCGACAGTATATCACAAATAAAGCATAAATAAAAGTCCACAAAAAAATGACACGTCCACTTGCAGATTTAATGCGCCCCAACACAATAAACGACATTGTTGGTCAAACAACATTACTGGGCGAAAATGGTCTGGTCCGCAGAATGGTAGATAACGCAAAATTATCTAATTTAATTTTATGGGGTCCCCCGGGATGTGGCAAAACCACAATTGCGCGTGCCTTGGCAAATTCTGTTGATATGGATTTTGTACCAATGTCTGCTGTATTTTCTGGAACTGCTGATATCAAGAAAGCGATGGATACCGCCCGCATGACCCGCAACATTGGTCGTGGCACATTATTATTCATCGATGAAATCCATCGTTTTAACAAGACCCAACAAGACACATTATTACCATACCTAGAAGATGGGACCGTTGTATTTATTGGCGCAACAACTGAAAACCCCAGTTTTAATTTAAATAACGCATTATTATCACGTTGCCATATTGGTGTACTACAACCCTTATCCAGCGAAGACTTATTAACATTGATGACCCGCGCCGAAGAATTTACGAACAAAGAATTACCCTTGACATCCGACGCACGCATTCATCTTGCCCAGATGGCGGATGGCGACGCCCGCTTTTTATTAAACACCGTTGAATACTTGTTTAACGCGAATTTTAAATCCGCCCTAAGCCCGGATGAATTAGACAATGCGGTTCAAAAGCGCGCACCAATGTCTGACAAACATGGCGACGAACATTACAACTTGATATCTGCTGTACATAAATCACTTCGCGCCAGTGATACCGATGCGGCGCTATATTGGACTGCGCGCATGATGACATCGGGCCAAGATCCAATGTACATATTTCGTCGTCTAACACGTTTTGCGGTCGAAGACATTGGCCTTGCGGACCCCAACGCCCTACAAGTTGCAATTGCTGCATGGTCTGCATACGAACGCCTGGGCAGTCCCGAAGGCGACCTTGCCCTAACCCAATTGGTAATATATCTTGGCACGGCCCCAAAAAGCATTGGGAATTATCGCGCACAAAAAGCCGCCTACGCCGCCGCCCGCGCCACAGGCAGTTTAATGCCTCCTAAAAACATATTAAACGCCCCGACAAAAATGATGAAGGAAATGGGATATAATGCGGGCTATATTTACGACCCAGACACAGAAAACGGATTTTCCGGTCAAAATTGTTTCCCAGAATCAATGGGACGCCAAACATTTTATCAACCCGTCGAACGTGGTTTTGAACGCGAAATAAAAAAGCGTCTTGAATATTGGGATAATCTTCGTAAAAAAATACACAACGATAAATAAAATCATAAAAAAGCACTATTTTTAATTTTAAATTTATGTTATAATTACACGCAAGAGAATGAAAAAACTACTAACGTATCTTTTTACGATAATGTTTTTCGCCCCTGCGGCATATGGGGCGGATGGTGCGATTTCACGCGTAATCCCAAGTAATACACAAAAAGAAACACCACAAAAAAATCAAACTACACCTACGGTTGGTGCGCGCACAACTGCATCGCGCGCAATTACCACCGCGCCACAACAACGCGACGAAATCGCTGCACGCGGTACAGTATCGCGTGTATATTCACCCATTTCCGAACCTGCAACCGTTGAAACACGTGAAACGGTCGCGCGAAGTGGTAAAATCACACGTTCTGTTACCACAAGCGCTGAAAACACTGCCCGCAGTAATTTAGAGGCCACAGTCAACACCATCGGTCGCAACAAACGTGTATCCAATGCCAGCATAAATAACGACCCAACCGTACGTCGTGCGGGTGTTGTTTTACGTCCATCCACCGCAGAGGTTGGCGGTCGCGCTGTGATTGCAGAAACGGGTCAACAAACGGGTTCTAATATTGACGAAGCGGTACGTCGCGTTAATTCACGTGCGGCCACCGCCGAAAGCATTGCAGAGGCCCAGCAACGTCTTGAACAAACTGCAACATTAAACAAATCATGCCAGGAACAATACAACGATTGTATGGATCAATTCTGTGCGGTTATCGACGCCAATCAGAAACGTTGTTCATGTTCTGCGAACATCAAAAAATATGCCAAGGTTGAATCCGCCGTCAAAGACGCAAACAATCAGTTAAATGAAGTCGCCCAACGCATTCGTTATGTTGGTCTATCTGCGGACGAAATCCGCGCAATTATGAGCGAGACTGAGGCAGAAGAAGCGCTATCCAACACCAAGGACACATCTGAAACACGCAACATGCTATCAGAAATCGAAGATTTAATTGCCAATCCAAACATGGAAGCCAACGCGACATTTTCAACAAACACCAGCCTTGGCAACTTGGATCTTGATTTAAATTTTTCAACCGACAGTGCCAATATGTTCAGTTTGGACTTCTTGAACACGGATAACAGCAGCGGTAGTTTTTCTAACCTGCGCGGTTCTGAATTATACAACGCTGCAAAAAATCGTTGCAAAACAATTTTAAATCAATGCAAAGAAGCCGGCGCAACACCAAATCAAATCAGTAATAATTACGACCTTGCCATTGACAAGGATTGCATTGCATACGAACAAGGTTTAACAAAAATGAATGAAACATTGGTATCAAATGTACGCAGTGCGAACCTAATGTTACAAAAGGCACGACTTAACGTATTACAAAACAAGAACCAATACGATGCCAAGGGATGTATCGCGGCCTTGAACACATGTATGATGGATGAAATGGTATGCGGTGAAAATTACTTTAAATGCATTGACCCGACCAAGGTGTACATCGATGAAAATGGTCAGGTTGTCCTTGGCCAAGACATTTCTAAAATCACGGACTTTATGGCCAATTATAACAGCGGTAGCATTGATAAAAACTTCCTATCAAACGCATATTCAAAATCAATTGACCCCGCATATTGCGCGGGCACGGATAGCGGCGAAGGCAACAACGGTTCATGCATTGCAAAATATTTACTTACAAAAATTGGAACAAAACAAAAGGTTACTGACGAAGGCTTGTGCCGTGCCGTTTTAGACAAATGTCAATCATACACATACGAAGACGGCGAATACAAACCATATAATGATATCGTTGTAAATTACATTCAACGCGCAATGGTGAACATACGCGCCGCGCAATCCAAAATAATATCAGAATACGCATCAGAATGCATAGTTGATATCGCAGATTGCTATAACCAACAGGTTACACAGGTAAATTCTTGGTCATCCACAACCAGCATAGATAGTATTTACAGGGTAATGCGTGGTGCATGCCGAAACGTTGCGCTAACATGCGCATACGCCGTATTTAGTTACGATACTAAAAGTTGTCCCGACAGCAACAAAACAAAATGTATTGATAACATATCACAAATGTTCTATCAGTCATTATTGTGCCCAGACAATTCAACATTCCAAACACCAGCATTGTCAAACATGAACACGGACTCAAAGTGTGCCATCACTAATACACCAACATGTAAGACTGACGGCAAAAAAATCAACAGCAATACAAACATACAATATGTACAGGACGAATTGGGCAATCGTAACGCATGGGTAAACAATAATTGCAAATGCAACAATGGGTATGTCGCTTGGGGCAATGCTTGCATCCTTGCCTGTGCGGAAAACCAATATAGGGATTCTAACGGTATTTGTAAAAACATAACCATCGAAGAAACGGAAGAAGAAGAAACGAGAGGAGAACAACCGACAACATCACCCCAAGAATAATCTCCGTTTTTGTCATCCCTGCACCCCACCCCTTTTTTTTGCCTGCACCACGAAGTTTTAACGAAGTGGTGTCATCCCTGCTTTTTCTTTGTCATCCCGTGGCTTGACCACGGGACCCAGGTTATATTGCTTTGTTATAACAGGTTATTTAAATCTTCGTATAAATCACGCCATTCAGGATTATATTTTTCGATTAAATCCTTTTTCCAATTACGTTTCCATTCTTTTAATCTTTTTTCGTGGCGGATAGCTAATTTTACATCATCAAATCGTTCAAAATAAACCAATTTATCTACGTTATATGTTTTTGTAAATCCCGGCAATAAATGGTGTTTATGTTCAAATATGCGTTGTGGTAAATTACTAGTAAAACCGATATATAACGTTCCGTTACGCGAACTTGCCATGATATAAACAAAATAATACTTTTGACCAATATACATATTTCATAGGATAAATGACCTGGGTCCCGTGGTCAAGCCACGGGATGACAATTTTTTTAAGCAAAAAAATTGTTTATACAAATAACCCTGCCCCCT
>JAZRSI010000040.1:0-22346 GCA_045651445.1 Candidatus Enterousia sp.
CTACGCCATTATCTTTTATTTGTTTTTTTGTTAATCATTAAAGACTTTGTTCTTGATTTTTGTTTTCATCTACGTATAATTGGATAAAATTTTTATCGCCCTAATAGTCTAGTGGTAAAACACGTCCTTGGTAAGGACGAGTCGCAAGTCCGATTCTTGCTTAGGGCACCATCCGCTTTCGCTTACGCTACAGCGAGATTGGTTTCGCAGAAAGCAAACGAAGGTGTAGAGTTAGAGAAACGGATGTCACGCTGTAATGAACGTAGTGAATGAAAGCGGACTTCTGATGTTTTATGTGTATATTCTACAAAGTATAAATTTTCCAGAACATTTTTATGTTGGTTGCACTAATGATTTAAAAAGACGCTTAAAAGAACATAATAACGGTAATTCTGTTCATACAAATAAATTTAAACCTTGGGATTTGCGTGGATATATTGCTTTTGACAGTGAGGGAAAAGCACAAATTTTTGAAAAGTTTCTTAAGACTGGTAATGGCAGAATTTTTCAGAAAAAATATTTTTGATGATTGTTCCTGTTCTGATAATTTCTTCACAAAATTTTTGCCATTCGGATAAAAGGAATATATAATCTTCAACAGTTGTTTCAGAGTCCGTTGAGTTTTGATTCTGGGGCACACACTAATTTATCATCTGTTTTATGTTTGTTTATTTTTGTTAGTTATTGGCTACTTTTATACTTTTTTCATTATGTTTTTTGTGATATAATGCTTTAATAAAAAGTAAAGGAATTTTTATGTCGAAAAAACAAGAAATTGCAGCATTAAAAGAAGTTTTAAGTGCGCTTTTGGATAATGATAACAAAGTTTTGGTCGAAACCGTTACTGCGCGAACAAAAGATGGGCAAACTTGGTCTTGGGACGAAGGAAATGAAGGGCGTTTCATAGTGCCACGTAAAGACAAGATAAAGGTATATAATTCTGTTGCCGCACATGCAAATAGTTTCAAAGTTGGCAAAGATATCTCTGTGCGTCAGGTCAGGGGTAAGTGGGTTGTTCGCACATCTAAGTACGAGGTTACTTATGATGTCCCAACCGAAGAATTAGAAGGTGTATTGGCGGCGTTGCGTGGTAAGTATAATGGTGATAAACCTGAATTTTATTTGTATCGACTTAATAAACATTGTCCAAACAAAGAATTAAAAGATTTTGTAAAAAGTGCAATGGAAAAAAAGGCAACAAAGTCAAAATATGACAAGGCAATAGAAAATCTTAAAAATTTGGGGGTAAAGCCAGATAGGTTGATGGACTATATCAAGAAAAATAATATTGGTATGGATATGTAAGAAAATCGGGAATTTTTATTCCCGATTATTTTTTCTTGAATTCTGTGTTTTTGTGGGATAAAATCCAATCGTTTTGATTCTTTGCGTGATGACGTGCCTGACAAACACAGAGCGAAAGTTTCAATGTTCAAGTTATAAATCAGGGTGGCACCGCGCGGCCATTGATGACCTGCGCCCCTGACGTTTAACATTTATATATGGGTGCCGGAATTTTATTCTTTTCGTTGCCCAATGTACAAAAAAAAGGGACCAAGATGTTATCTTTGAAATCAAAGTTTAGAACACATACATGTGGACAATTAAATACATCAAATGTTGGTGAATCTGTTGTTTTATCGGGATGGGTTCATCGTAAACGCGACCATGGCGCATTGTTATTTATAGATTTGCGCGATAATTATGGTATTACACAGGTCGTTTTTGATGGGGGGGATGAAAAGTTAGAAAAAGTTCGTCCAGAATCTGTTATCAAAATCACAGGTACTGTTGTCGCGCGTGATGCAGGTGCGGTTAATGATAAAATTCCAACAGGGGGTATCGAAATTCAGGCACAATCGTTCGAAGTTCTTACAAATTGTGATGTGTTGCCTTTCCAAGTGTTTGGTGATGATGATAGTGTGTCCGAAGATTTGCGATTGAAATATCGTTATATTGATTTGCGTCGTGATTCTTTGCATAACAATATTTTAACACGTAATCGTATTATTAAATTTATGCGTGATAAAATGTGGGATATGGGTTTTTCAGAATTCCAAACTCCAATTTTAACTACATCAAGTCCAGAAGGTGCCCGCGATTTTATCGTGCCAAGTCGCTATCATCATGGTATGTTTTATGCGTTGCCACAGGCACCACAGCAGTTTAAACAATTGTTACAAGTCGCAGGTTTTGATAGATATTTCCAAATTGCGCCTTGTTTCCGTGATGAAGATTTGCGCGCAGATAGATTGTTGGAATTCTATCAGTTGGATATGGAAATGTCGTTTGTTGATTTGCCAGATATTCAGGCCGTTGGTAATGAATTAATGCCGGCAATGATTCGCGAATTTGTTCCAGATGCAATTATTGCAGATGAAATTCCACATATTCCATTTGATGAAGCAATGTTAAAATATGGGTCTGATAAGCCAGATTTGCGTAACCCAATTGTTATTCATGATGTAAAGGAAATTTTCCGTGGGTCTGAATTTGGAATCTTTGCGAATGCGGTTGAAAACGGGGCTGTGGTTCGTGCAATTCCTGCGCCGAATTCATCAGATAAACCACGTTCTTGGTTTGATAAATTGGGTGATTATGCGGTCAAAGAATTGGGACTTGGTGGATTGGCGTATGTTGTCTTTGGTGATGAAGCCAAGGGACCTGTTGCCAAGAAATTAGACGCAGAAAGAATTGCAAAACTACGTGAAATTGCAGGTGATAATTCGTCTTTGTTCTTTGTGTGTGATGCTGAATCTGCCGCCGCCAAGGCCGCAGGTAAATTGCGCAATAAATTGGGTGAAGATTTGGGCTTGATTAATCCAAAAGAATTTAGATTGTGTTGGGTTGAATCGTTCCCATTCTTTGAAGAAGATGAAGAATCGCCAACTGGGATTGCGTTTACGCATAATCCTTTCTCGTTCCCGATGGCAACGTTGGAAGAATTGAATACAAAAAATCCATTGGAAATCAAAGCGGCGCAATTTGATATGGTGTTAAATGGTGCTGAAATTTGTAGCGGTGGATTACGTAATTATAATCAAGACATTATGATTAAATGTTTTGAAATTACAGGGTATAGTGAAGATATCGTAAAAGAAAAGTTTGGTGGATTATATACTGCGTTTAAGTATGGGGCGCCGCCACACGGTGGTTGTGCGTTTGGTATTGATCGCCTGGTACAGATTATGGCAGGCGAAGAAAACTTGCGCGGGGTTGTTGCATTCCCAACAAATCAACGTGGACAAGACTTGATGCTGGGGGCGCCAACAAATGTTACCGAACAGCAATTACGTGATGTTCATATTCAAGTGCGCAAGAAAAACTAAATAGACAATAGACCGTCCGATTGGACGGTTTTTTGTTTGTGAAATCATACCTGTTGGCAAAGATTTTTTCCCATATATAATTTCTATCAAAAACAAGAGAGAGTCTTATGTATGGAAATTTAAATAATTTGGCCGCAAATCTTAATTTAACCGATTATCAATTTTCTAAATTAAAAACGCATTATGATAGGTATAATTTATCAGGTTTACAAAAGCGTGGTGGAATATTATATGCCCCGTATGTGGCACATAGTTTATTTCAAAAAATTAAACAGTTTTTATTTGGTGCGCCAGCCGATTTAATCGGGCAAAACAAGACATTATTACAGGCGCAAAGAAAAATAAAATTTTGTGCAAATGGATATCATTGCGTACGTGTTGGACGATATGTTTATTATGCGGACGCAATGGGAAATGTGATTTCACGATCAGAATTTTTGAAAAACACTAAAAGATAATTAAAAACTTTTGTGTGTTTCTATAAACGCGCGCATAAACCCAAGGTCTAAATTTTGTATTATTTCAGACAAGGAATAATTACGTCCACCATCTGGTAAAATACCAAGTTCAATTGTGGTTGGGGTTGGACCCGTGCCGCGTAAGGTTAAATCAAGTTCAGCGGTCATTTCGCCATTTGTTATGGCAAGACCGCCAACCGCATTGCTATGGCGCATAGATATTTCAAGCGGTGATGTTGTTATAAAATTGCCTTGGGTATATGCTCCGACTATGCGCATTTGTTTTAATTGTGTTTCGCCACCGCCAAGTGTGTTTGCCAATGCGTATTCGGCATTGAAAATTGTTATTTGATTGGCGGATGCATAAAAATTATCAATCGATAGCCCTTGGATATAACCGTCTGAAAATGTCAGGTCAAGTTCACCGACCATATTATAATATATATCGTGTGCAATTTTGCCACTGGTCGAAAGGCTTATTTCGCCGGTTATTTTTGAATCGCGAATGTTTAATGGCATTTGATTGGATAGTAAATTTCCATTAAGTGCAAATTGATTCAACTGAATAAATATATCATATTCGCCGGTTGATTGTTCTATTGTTGCCAGAATATTTCCGCGCGTGTTATCGGTGATGGAAAATATTTGTGTGTTTGGTTTCAGGGAATATACAAAGTTTTTATATTCAGAACCCTTGTAGATTAAACCGTTGGCGGATAATGAAATGTTAAATGGTATTTTAAACAATGTCATTATTGGGTCGTTGGTAAGAAATTCTTGGGCTTCATAGTCTTGGACAAATGATTGGTTTATTATCTTGTCTAGTGAAAATACATCTGTGTGCAGTGTTATGTTCTTGCCAGATGCGGACCCGGTTAGTTTGTTGCCAGAAAAACTAATGTTCAGGTTAGAGATTTTGTCTGCGTCATAAAAACCAGATATTGTATATTTAGAATCGTTAATAAAACGCAGGTCTATTTCAGGAAATGCTTTTTTAAAACTGGTGCCAGATAAAACAAAATAGTTGTCTTGGATAGATAAACGCCATTGGCTATTGTGTGGAACAAAGGTCATCATACCGTCCGACCATGAAAAATTACCCGCATCTGATAACATATATTTTGGTAAAAACGTCGGGGTTATTTTTAGCCATTGCAATGTTTTGTTTTGTGCAAAGTCATAAGATATACTTGTGCCGTTCTTGGTCTTCTTGTATATGCCACCAAGGTCCGTGAATTTGAATTTTACCGTGCCGTATTCGCCAAGTTTTTGCAGTTGTTGTTCCGCGTCTTTGATGTTTGGCATCTTCTTGTCGGATGTTACAATCATATTATATGTTTTGTCAGATACAGAAACAGAACCATGAAGGTCGCCATATGTGAATTTGTCGCATTGCCAATCAGATGGTGTGCCAGAGAAGATACATGTTGCATCAATACCATTTATAGGCATTGCAATCATTATGTTGTGTGCGCCAGTTGATGTTATACTGCCACCACTGATGGCGATATCGTCTGCAACAATGGTGCCAATTTGTAGGGTGCTTTTTGTGCCTGTGGCAATTACGCGGATGTGTTTAAATGTATGGTCAAAGAATTTTAAATTCCCATATAAATCAAGATTCAAATTGGTCTTGTTTATTAAACGATTTGGGTTGGCAAGAAATGAAAAGTCAAAATCAATATCGTTTGATACAAGTTGGATATCTTTGTCGCCATTAGGAAATATTTCTATGTTCCCAGAAAAATGGTCGGATTCGATGTTGGTGAATTTATATCCGTCCCCGCCGTTCCATTCAAAATTCATGGTAAGACTAATTGTCTGGGAAATTTTTGGTTCAGAAAAACCAAACCATTCGTTGATATTATTTGTGGTTAATGATATTTGACCACGAAGACTGCCGTCAGAGTACATTTGGCCAGTTATTTCAAGGTCGTTATTTTTGTTTTTTATGTTAAATGTATCGCCAACAAATTCTACGTCGTATTTGTGGTCTTTGGTGCGGATTGTGCCGTGAAATTTGCCATCGGTGAAGTCTGCGCGAACAATATAGAATTTTCGACCCATAAATGTAATATAACTATTATAGATTTCTATGTCGTGATTAAATGACGCGGGTTGTAATTTTTCAACCGTTATATCTGCGTCGTATATAACAACCGCATCGTTTAATTTAGCGTTTTTTATATCAAGCATACTGTGGAAAGGAATCGAAAACATCACAGAGCCAATCTTGGCATCAGGAACATTTACGTCGTGCGCAACAATAGTTGCGCCGCCAATCAAACTGAAATGTATATTGCCGTTTAATTTTGCAGGTACGTTTGTTTGTTCATATATGGATTTTTCCACCATGGGTTTAATTTTGTTTAATGTAAACATCGGTGGAATCATTACCATCCCCAGGCCAATCGCACATATTGTGCAAACAATAGACCAAAAAATTCTGCGTTTATATCTGGGTTTTAATGCCATTCTCTCTGTCCTTGTAATTTGATTATAATGGATTATATTAAGATTGCGAAGAAAAAAATGAATAAGGCTAAATTTTATCTTGAAAGTGATTATAAACCAATGGGCGATCAACCGACCGCCATTGCCGATTTGGTCCAAGGGGTCAAAGATGGACAACAATCACAGGTTTTGTTGGGGGTTACTGGGTCTGGGAAAACATTTACAATGGCTAATGTTATCGCAGAATTGGGACGACCCGCGTTGATTATGGCGCCAAATAAAATACTGGCGGCGCAATTATATACAGAAATGAAATCTTTTTTCCCGCGTAATCATGTAGAATATTTTGTGTCTTATTATGATTATTATCAGCCAGAAGCATATATGCCAACAACAGATACTTATATCGATAAAGACGCGTCGATAAATGAACAACTTGACCGTATGCGACATAGTGCAACACGCGCAATGTTGGAAGAACGCGACGTGGTGGTGGTGTCGTCTGTATCGTCTATTTATGGTATGGGATCGCCAGAACAATATTCAAAAATGAGGTTGGTATTAAATTCTGGTGATTTTATTTCTATGCGTGATGTTATGCGGGCCTTGGTTGATATTCAGTATAAGCGAAATGATACGGCGTTTGCGCGTGGTGAATTTCGGGTACGTGGCGATATTCTTGATTTGTTCCCGTCTCATTCTATGGATAGGGGTTGGAAGATTTCTTTCTGGGGGGATGAAATCGAAGATATTTGGGAATTTGATACGCTGACCGGGGCAAAGTTAAAAAAGATGGATAGAATTGCGATTTATCCAAATACGCATTATGCAACACCAATGCCAAGTGTTTTACAAGCGTTGTCTGAAATACGAAAAGATTTAAAAGAACGTTTGGAATATTTTCATGAAAATATGAAATATATCGAAGAACAAAGACTGCGCGAACGGGTGAATTTTGATATAGAAATGCTGGAAAGTACTGGTACATGTCGTGGGGTGGAAAATTATTCGCGATATTTGTCTGGACGGGCGCCTGGGCAGCCGCCACCAACATTGTTTGAATATTTGCCAAAAGATGCAATTTTATTTATTGATGAAAGTCATGTAACCGTGCCACAAATCGGGGCAATGGCACGTGGGGATAGGGCAAGAAAGGAAACTTTGTCCCAATATGGTTTTAGATTGCCGGCCTGTATTGATAATAGACCATTGACGTTTGATGAGTGGGATAATTTGAGACCACAGACAATATTTGTGTCTGCAACGCCAGCGGACTGGGAATTAAATCAGGCAAATGGTATTGTGTCAGAACAAGTTATTAGACCAACTGGATTGTTGGACCCAATTTGTGAAGTTAGACCAACAGAACATCAGGTCGATGATTTGTTAGATTCTGTCAGGGGAATTTCAGGGCGCGTGTTGGTTACAACCCTGACAAAAAAAATGGCAGAACAATTAACCGATTATTTAAATGAAAATGGCGTGCGGGCAAAGTATTTACATAGTGATATTGAAACGCTTGAACGTATTGAATTGTTGCGTGATTTAAGATTGGGTAAATTTGATGTATTGGTTGGAATAAATTTGTTACGCGAAGGGTTGGATGTTCCAGAATGTGAATTGGTCGCTATTATGGATGCAGACAAGGAAGGGTTCTTGCGTTCAACACGTTCGTTAATTCAGACAATTGGGCGTGCGGCACGTAATGCAAATGGACGCGTGATTTTGTATGCAGATAAAATTACCGATTCTATGCGGGCGGCATTGGATGAAACACAGCGTCGCCGTGATAAGCAGATGGCATATAATATAGAACACGGAATTGTTCCAAAGACTGTGTCCAAGGCTGTGTTTGCACAGGTCGGGGATGCACAGGAAAAAGTAGATTCTACGCGTAGATTTGTTTATGATAAGTCTGGTGGCGTGATGGATGCGGAAGCCTTACGTCGGGAAATAAAAAAATTATCACAACAAATGCATAAAGCCGCAGAAGATTTAGAATTTGAACGGGCGGCGCAATTGCGCGATTTGTTGCATAAACTCGAAGATGATTTGTTGTTGGTGGAGTAGGATATGAAGGAATTTATTTTAAATAATGTTGAACAAACACGGGCGTGGGCGCGTGATTTTGCAAAAAATTTATCCGCACCAGGGGTGGTGGCGTTGCACGGTGATTTGGGAATGGGAAAATCTGAAATTGCACGTACGATAATTCAGACTTTGCGTGGGGCAGATACTGTTGTGCCAAGTCCAACATTTACAATTGTTCAATCTTATGACGGGATTTCGCATTTTGATTTATATCGTATTGAAGATGCGTCTGAATTGACAGAAATAGGCTTGGAACACGCAATGCAAAATGATATCACGTTGATAGAGTGGCCGGAAATTGCTCAAGAATTTTTGCCCGAAGATGCAATTCATATATATATAATGCAATTTGAAGATGGACGAAAAATTCAAGTAAAATAATTTGGGAATAGATACAATTTGATTATTTTTTATTTTTGTTATAGAGTTTATATCGATGCAGGCATTGCGCATAAAAAAAGGCTTTCCAAAAGTCCCGACCCCACATCCCTATGGTGCGTGTTTGCAAAAAAAAACACTGGATTTGTCCAGTGTTTTTTTAATTGTTCTTTAATAGGCTTTGGACCGCCAATGGAAAATCGTGTGATTTGGCAAGATATGAACCGCTAACCAATAGGTCTGCGCCCGCGTCCCAACAGAGTTTTGCGGTTTTATCATTTATTCCACCATCTACGGAAATGGTGTATTTAAGACCGTATTTCTTGCGTGTGGCGGCCAATACAGATATTTTATGAAGTGCGGATGGTTCAAATGCCTGGCCTGCGGCGCCGGGTGCCACAGACATTACCATTACTTCGTCAATGTCGCGTAATACGGGTTTTAATAATGATACGGGTGATTCTGGGTTTAATGCAATACCAACACGACGACCGGAATTACGAATGGTTTTGATTGCGTTGCGTAATCCTGATGTGTTCGTGGATAGTATTATTGTATCTGCACCGGCGGCAATGGCGTTTTCTGCCCAAATGTTGGGGCTTTCTGTCATTAAATGTACGTGTAGATGTGATTTTGTGTTGCAACGAATGGTTTTTAATTCATCAATACTGCCCGCGATTTTATCAACATAAAAACCGTCCATTATGTCAACGTGTATCATAGATATGTTGGCAGACTTAAACAGCGTGTATGTCGATGGATTTTGCATATCAAAACATAGGGTGCTGGGCATAATGGGAACAAATTGTTTCTTTTGCTTTGGGCGGCGATGAAAGATTTTTCGTAACCAATTTGTGCGGTTTGTCCATTTGTCGTGTCGTGAAAGAAATTTCTTGCGATGTTCGGATTCTGTTGACCAGATGTATTCAGATAATGCACGAACGTTGGCATCAGATGGCAGGCTTTGTGTCATGACGGCAAACACGTTTTCTATAAAATCACGCAAGCCATCGATTTCTGTGCCACCACCGCTTAATATTATTTTTGTTGGTTTATATTTTGTAAATGCAGGCAGGCATTGGTCTTTGATTTGGCTGATAATGTCAACCAAGATAGGAAGAAGCGCGTCGTTTGCATCACTGCGTGAAAAATCGTACGCCGTGTCCGCAGGGGTAAATCGATCCATTTCCTTGGGGATAAGTGATGCGACCGAACGTTTAATAATGTCTGCCGGTTGGGGGGGGATGTTAAATTTTTCAATAAGGGCGTTTGTTATGTTTGTGCCGCCAAGTTTTATTCTTGTATGCCATATTGGGCCGCGGTCTGTCCATATTGATGCGCTGGTAAATTCTGCACCAAAATCAATGAACATTGTCGTTTGTTTTGGGGTGCGATAGATTGCGTTTTGTAAAAAGTGTTGGTCGTATATCGCAATTGGTTGAATGTGCGACGCAAGCAAGATTTTATATAAATTATCAAATTCATTATTGTTGTAAAAGATAGTTCCAAATACAGACATTAATTGGTGGTCTATGTGGCCGATTGGCGAAATTATATTCCGTGCCCCCGTTGTGTCATAGCGCAAAGGAATTATATGAAGTGGAAAATAATTTTCGGGTGTTTCTATTTTAGATATTTGTGAACTGATGTCGGATGTCGTTATTTTGTGTTCGTTATTCCATACGGTGCTTTTGGCGACCATTTTAAAATTTGATGAACCAAGATTGCCCGTTATATACGCCTTGTCAAAACGCGTGTCGATTTGTTTTTCAAGTTCATTAATTACGGATTTTATCGCAAAGGCCGTATCAAAACTATCTATGCTGAAATATGCAGACCTATCGATACGTGCATTGCGAACACGATGCGCAATACCACGAACACCATATGTGCCGATATCAAGACATAAAAAAGACGAGTCTATTAAATTCATTTTTTTATTATTTTACCAAAATACGTGCAGAATCACGCATATCGATTATCTGGATGTCTTTGTGTAATAAATTGTGCTTTTTGTTTAGTGATATCAGTGTGCCAATCGCAGATATAGGATTGGTTTCAGGTAACATTATGCGGATGCCAGAATTTGTATGCATATCCCAACGGCGATTTTCAATCCATTCAATGAAATTTAATTCGCCAACTAAATTATGGGCCGCCTTGGTTATTTGTGATATATCAGCGGGTACAGGACCCCGAAATACAACGTTGCTGACGTTCCTATCGGTGGTTGGGGTGTTTACAATTGTGCCGTCTGCGGATAATGGATAATAATTTTCGCCATCTGTCCATAAAGCAACAGCGTGATGTAATGAAACCTTGATTCTTAGGTTGCCATTTGGTAGGCGTCGAATTGCAGATTCTTTGACAATGGGGACACCGTTTATTATTTCGTTTGTTGCATCAAGGTCAACCGAATACGAACGTGTCCCAGGTGGTAACGCCAGGGCGGATGATAATGATGATAGGTTTGAGTCTTTTTTATCCGCAGAAATAGATATATTACGGACCATTGATAGGGGGCCGTGCCCCTTAATCGTCATAACAATACGGGTGCAAAAGTATATCGACAATATCATTGCGATAATAAAATACAGCCAAAACCAGATTGTTCGTTTCATGGCGCTTATTATATCATAAAATATGGCGGTGTGCAATGTGCCTTTTTTTACATTGCGCGTAATAGATAGCCGCGACGGAACATACATTTACGGTAATATCCAACCGATTTTGATGTCGTATTACGTGGAACGGACATTAGGCTGCGTTGGCCAACGTCGCGATATTCGTTCGACTGAAATGTAACCCACAAGCCATCCCAGTCTGGCATAACACCGCTTTGATTGGGGGCCAAGAATTTTGCAATTCTTGATTTTGGTTGGTAGGACGGGGTGTTTATACCAAGGCACGCCTTGTGATCACGAACAAATTGTTCGGTGGTAACCGCTTCGTTTTCCCAATTCAATACAGTGGCGTCATCAATACTGCCGCGATTAACAGATGCGCATGCGCCCAGGACTAATAAAATAGGTAAAATTTTTATTCTCATGTTTACTATTATAATTTAATTGCCTTTTTGTGGCAATAGTTTTTATAATGTAAAAAACATAGAAAGGACAGAGAGATGGCAATAACCGTTCAAAACTTTATTAAATTGGCGAATTTTTACAATCAGACCGCAATGATGATGTCGGCGATTTGTGTGCAAAAAGGTGGTATTGCACTGGAAAATTATGTTGGACGCTTTTATGCCGCCGATGTGTTAGAATATGTCTTGGAATATGGACGCAGATTGATGAGGCAAGATAAAAAATTGCCACCAGAAATAGTTGGCTTGATTGACAGAATGGCGGCGCAGTTTGAAAATATGCGTGGCTTGGTAACACCAACGCAAAAACCAATTCATGAAATGACACTAGAAGAATTTGAAAAAGTTATGAATATATAATAAGATGTTTCTATAACCAAGGGGAAAAAGAATGATTGCGTGGAAAAAAATGTTTTGTGCGATTTTGTTGTTGGGCGGATTTGCCGCGTGTCAGCAGCAGAATGTTCCGTTGTATGATAATGTAACGGTTGTTGACCAATTGGTTATTGATGAAAATTCTGTGCCTATTTTCCCAAAGAAGGCCGCGTTAACAACAGATACTGCACGTCGTTTCTCTATAGAATTGCCAAAAAGATGCGAAGTTGATTGGGAAAATCAAAGTGTGGTTTCTGTGGTGCCGTCGGAAAAAATAGAAATGGTGCGCTTGGGGGTTGGTGATAAGTTGCCTGATTTAAAGGTTTCTGATTATGAGTTCAAGGATTTAACAGTTAAAAAAGCCTTGGATAAATTGTTGGAAGGTACAGACGTGTCCGTGGTGGAATTTGAACCAATGTATGAAAAAATCACAGGGACAATATCTGCGGGGGCCTTGGAAGATGCGGTTGAATTAATGGCAAAGATGGGACGTGCGTATTATTCTTATGATGCGCAGACGGGTGAATTACAATTGACTAATCGTGGAAAGTGGCTGATTAAAATGCCAAAAGACGAAACTATTATTATGGCGTTGTTGGATGCGATGCATGGGGCGGATATGCGAAATTTGTTGGTGGATTGGCAAGATAAAACGGTTGTCTTTGAAGGTAACTATCAAACAGAACGTGAAGTCGCAAAAATTATAGCTGATATTTCAGGTAAAAAATATATGTTGGCATGGGATATCGATGTGTATCGTGTTTATCCGCGTACAGATAATCCAATTGTTTGGATGAATTTGTTGCCGGCGTTTGGTGATAAAAATATAAAGATGTCAATCCCAGGCGTTGTTGGGCGTGCGTTGGTTGTGGGGCCTGAAATTAATACCAAGACATTACAGGAGTTTATGGCGCAACAGGCAAATGTTGTTTTGGTGTCTCAGGGAACCTTTGCAATACCAAATGGTTGGCAATCGCGGTTTGATATTGGTCAATGTGGCAAAGAAGAAAGGCTGGAAACGGATTTGATTATTGGGGCAACTGGTACTTATGGCGATTATGCAGGACGTAAAAAAATAGATGCAAAAATAGTTTTGCGTACAAGTGCCGGTGAATTGTCGTCGTTCAATATTCCAACAACTGTTGGGGATAATTATGTAATTGTCGGTATTCCAACCCATTCTTTTGTTACCACCCCAGAAACATTGGTGTCGCCATTTGCAGAATTAGTTGTGTTTATGTCGCCACGTGTGATATCTATTGTTGATGGTCCGATGGGGCATAATGATAGTGCGGAAACGTTGGTTGGTGATGCGTTACGTGATTTTTTAAATGATTAAGAAATAGGTTGTGTTTATGTTCTCAAAACTGGAAAGAAAAGTTGCTTTTAGATATCTTGGGGCCAAAAAGCGCGGGTTTGGTTCTGTGATTTCGTGGGTGTCGTTAATCGGTATTATGTTGGGGGTTGCGACGCTAATCGTGGTTATGTCTGTTATGGGTGGTTTTCACGATACTTTGTTGGGACGTATTGTGGGGATGAACGGACACGTTGTTGTTTATCACCAAGATGGTGCAATTTCTGATTTTGATTTCTTGGTTGATAAAATGAAACAGAACAAGATTGTCTCAGAACGCGTTAATTCGATTGTGCCTATTGCCGAAGGGCAGGTTATGGCAACCGCCAATGGTAATAACACTGGGGCAATGATACGTGGAATTCGTATGACCGATTTGGCTGAAAAAACAAAAACAGGTACCAGAATCTATGGCAAGGATTTATCGCAAATCCAAGATGGTGAATTAGTTGGTGGGTCGTCTTTGACGCGGGCGTTAAAGGTTACAATGGGGGATAAAATATCGTTGGTTTCCGCAAATGGGGCAACGCCAACGCCGTTTGGAACAATGCCACGTATTATGGCCTATCCAGTGATGAGTTCTTTCTTTATGGGGATGTATGAATATGATTCAGGTTATATCTTTATGCCGTTGGAAACCGCGCAAAAGTATTTGAATATTGGTAATGCGGTTACGCATATTGATTTGTTTCTTGATAATCCAGAAGATACAACCGACGTTGTGGAAAGTTTGGCACGACTATTGCCAGATGGGTTTATTGTTCGTGATTGGCGTGATTTAAATCGTGGATTTGTCGGGGCGTTACAGGTTGAATCAAATGTTATGTTTTTAATATTGTTGTTAATAGTGATTGTTGCCGCTTTTAATATCGTGTCAAGTTTGGTTATGTTGGTCAAAGATAAAAACAAAGATATTGCGGTCTTGCGAACATTTGGTGTTTCGCGTAAATCTATGATGAAGATATTTATTTTGTCTGGTACATCAATTGGTGTAATTGGGGCTTTCTTTGGAACGATATTGGGTGTGTTGGTAGCGGTGTATATCGAACCAATAAGACATTTCTTTCAATGGTTGACGGGGCGTGATTTGTTCCCTGCGGAATTATATTATTTGTCTGAATTGCCGTCAAAGTTGGTTTTTGGGGATGTTTTGGGAATTGCATTAATTGCGATTTTGTTGGCATTCTTGGCAACCCTTTATCCCGCATGGAAGGCCGCAAATACAGACCCAGTAGAGGTGTTACGGAATGAATAGCAAGGATTTTGTAAATGGCTAATATTTTAAATTCTTTATCAAAAATACAACGTGGCGATGTGGTTATGTCGGTGCGGGATATCAAGCGTACTTTTGTCGAAGGGGGACAACCTTTGCATATCTTGCGTGGTGGTGGGTTTGATTTGCATCGTGGTGAAATTATTGCGCTGGTTGGGCAATCGGGGTCTGGAAAATCGACTTTGTTGCAATGTGTTGGATTGCTGGACCGACCAAGTGGGGGCAGTATTGTTATTGATGGGGCGCCGGTTCAGAAAATGGACGAAGATATGCGTACACAAATTCGTCGTAATAAAATTGGCTTTGTTTATCAAAAACATAATTTGTTATCGGATTTTACGGCGCTTGAAAATGTAATGTTGCCAATGTTGGCAAATGGTGTGGACGAAGTTTCTGCGCGGGCGCGGGCAATGAAATTGTTAAAGGCGGCAAATGTCGCACATCGTGCATCACATTTGCCCGGGGAAATGAGTGGCGGTGAACAGCAGCGTACCGCGGTCGCACGCGCGTTGGCAAATAATCCAACAATTTTGTTGGCGGACGAACCAACCGGCAGTTTGGACCCACAACATGCCGGCGCGGTGTTTGATTTGTTGTTGGATTTGGTTAGAAAAAGTAAAATGGCAATGTTGTTTGTAACGCATGATATGAATTTGGCATCACGTGCCGATAAAAAGATTACAATTGATAACGGAATTGTGATATAATATAAAAAGATGAAATTCGGGGGGAGATTATGAAAAACACAAAACAAGGAAGAATTGTTCATACACGCGGGCAGGTTTTTGCCGGCTGGGTTGCGTTTATTTTATTATTTGTTTGCGGAATAATGGTTGGTGTTGGGCTTAATAAAAAGCAGGCCGAAGTGGCATCTAATACAAGTATTATTCAAATGTCTGATGGGCATTGTGATAATATTGCATTTCAGATGGCGAACCAATCCACAAGTGCAGAAAAATTAGTAGAATTACAGAAAATTTATTCTGAAAATTGCGCAGGTCGCAAGAAAAAAGAAGAAAAAGCAAAGTCTGAGAATAAGGAAAATGTTGAACCAAAGGAAACATGTGAAATTATCGAAGACTTGTTGCTGGAAAGAATATATCCAGAAGATACATCAGATATTGACAAGCACGAAGCAAATATCGCGGTTTATGAAAAATTGATAATGAATGGGTGTTCTGAAAATCAAATGAAATATCATAAACAAAGTGAACGTGAACGCAAGATAGTTGCGGCTTTACAGCAATCTGGAACACAAGACCAGACTTGCGAACAGATTGAAGATATTATATCAGAAGGTATCGATTATGGAAGTCATCATTATGGTGTTCGTATTAGGAATGCAGGTATTTATGCACAATTGTCAGAACGTGGATGCGCGGAAAATTCCAAGAAATATGCAGAATTGGCCAAACAAGAACTGGAAATTGCACGCGCAATTGAAGATGACAGATTGTTAGGGAATGCCGCAATTGATGTTGCAAATATATATAAACGTTTGAATATGCAAGCGGCTGCACAAGAATTCCTTGATACGTTAAAGGGATTTGTGGACCCGACAGTTAACTTTATCTTGGAGATAGAAAAAATTGTTAATAAATAATGGAAAGACAATGAAAAAACTAATTGTATTGTTGTTGGGATTCTTGGTTATAATGCCCACCTTTGCAGAAGACACCGAAGAAATAGATACCGCAGAGGAGGTTGTCGTTGAAGAATCAGAAGCGGTTGTTGTTGATAGAACTTCGTGTGCAGATATTCAGGCGCAGATTTCTGAATTGTCAGATATAGAAGAGCCTGATGAAGAAACCGTTTTTCAAATTTCAACGTTAAAGGCGGATTATCGTCGTCTGTGTTCCAGGGCGGCGGGTAAACGTCGTGCATCCGCCAAACGTGGCGTTGTAGATATCCCAGCGGCACCAGCCACAGTGGCCACAGCCACATCAGAAGATGCATCATCATCTGATAAAAAATCTGAAATGGCGTCTGAATCAGTTGAAACAACTGAAAAAGATGCAGAAAAAATCATAGCAGAAGCCGCGGCGGAATTGCCCCCAGAAATAGATGCCGAAGCCTTGTATGAACAAGAAATGGCCAATTTAGAGGCGGGCTTGTGTGCGGATGGTTCCGCACCAAACAAATACGGATGTTGCGCCGGTGAAATCTTCAAAGATCTTGGAAACAATGAATATGGTTGCTGTCCAAAATCGGGGGGAAAATGTTTGACCCCAATAAAACAGGGATTTTAATAATATAATTATACAAAGGGAATAATTTATGAAAAAAAATATTTATACATGTTTTGTTGTTCTTGTTACCTTTCTTATTGGTTTTGCCCTTGGTTATCTTGCGCACGCCAATCGTGATGTCTTTTCTTTTGGTGAAAAGCCCGTATGTCTTGATGGTACAGAACCGGACAAGAACGGTTGTTGTGCCGGTGAAATATATACTGACATGAATGATTTAGGCTTTAATTGTTGCCCGGAAGTGGGCGGTGATTGCTTCCCCCCAATCCGCTAAATTAAATATAATAATTCATCTAAAAGCGGGGACGGTAACTCATGTAGCGTTTGTACACTACGTTACCGTCCCCACTTTTATCTAAATCATTCTATTTAATTTATCCGCTAATTACGGGGTTGGGGACGGAACCTCATGTAGCGTCTGTACACTACGGTTGCGGGTTTAGTCATATCTATACCATTATCTTTTATTTATCCGCTAATCACGGGGTTGGGGACGGTAACTCATGTAGCGTTTGTACACTACGTTATCGTCCCCACTTTTATCTAAATCATTCTATTTAATTTATACGCTAACCCTGAATTTTATTCGTCTAATTGTTTGATATTTTGTTTTTTATTCGTTATAATATGTCTGCATTGGGTAACCGGTGTGGGGTGTAAAGACCCGAAACTAAGTGATGATTTCTCCGACATTTATGGTTGGAGGGTTGTGAATATATTGAATAAACAACACTACTCTTAGTTGTAGTCTTTAACCTCCGACCGCTTTTGTTAAAACAAATGCGGTTTTTGTTTAACAAAACAATATGGGGGACAAAATGAGTATAATTTTAGTAGATGCAAAATATTTTGGACAATATTTTAGAGTTGCTAGAAAAAGAATGGGGGTAAACCTTGCGGATTGTGCCAAAATATTTGGTATAACCCGTCGGCAGGTATTAAAAATAGAAAATGGTAAATTGTTAATACCAGAAAGGGTTGCTGAAAAAATTATGACCAACGGTATGGCAATGATTTTATGTAAAAAAAGAAGATGAAAAAAATCCCCAAATAGGGGGGGGTTATTTGCCCAAACACAATTGACCAAACGTCATATCAAGAACTTCGTTCGCGGTAATTGTGCCCAAAATTTTCCCAATTGCATCTGCTGCGCGACGGGTGTGTTCTGCAAAAATATCATAATTTTCACCAGATGTTAGGGCGTTGGATAATTCTTGGTGCGCAGATTCTAGTAATCCTTTGGTTCGGGCGTTAAGAACAAGGTTGTTTTCCGTGCCATCCATAATTGTATGAATTTTCTGGCGCAAAACAGTCATCAATTTATCCATCCCATCACCAGATTTAGCAGATGTATAAATCGCATTTTTTTTGTTGTATGTTTGTGTTGTATCAGACTTGTTAATAACGACAATTTCTTTGTCTGTAAAATCTGTCTGTACGGCGGTTTCTGGCGTATAGACCCGAATTATAATGTCTGCGTTTTCTATTTCTGATTTTGTGCGTTCGATTCCGATGTTTTCAATTATATCATCTGTTTCGCGAATTCCCGCGGTGTCGGATAAATTTACCATATATCCATCTATATCAAGTGTGGTTGAAACAACGTCGCGCGTTGTGCCCGCAATATCAGAAACAATTGCGCGATTAGAACCGACCATATAATTAAATATGGATGATTTCCCAACGTTGGTTTCCCCAACAAGAACAATGTTTATCCCCCCACGAATTGCACGTGATGTTTTATAATTATCTAATGCGGTATTAATTTCGTCGCATAATCTTTTTGCGCTTTTTTGTACGGTTTCGCCAATGTTTACGGGTAAATCATCGGGACTATAATCCAAAATAGCCGCCGCATACGCAGATATTTCAATCATTTTGTTGCGCCAAGTGTTATAAATATCACTATCGCGTCCCAGCATGGATTGCAGGGCGTGTTTGCGCTGAACATCTGTTTGGGCGTCCAGTAACGCCGCCAACCCATCAACATCCGCCAAATCCATTTTATTGTTATAAAATGCGCGTCTTGAAAATTCCCCAGGGGTTGCCATACGCATCCCAAGTTTGGTCAAATAATTAAATACGGCATTTATTACCGCGGGCGCGCCATGTGTGTGCAATTCAATAACGTCTTGGCCGGTGAACGAATTGGGTCCAGGGAAATATACAATCAAACATTGGTCTATTAATTCATTGGCGTCATCGCGCAAATTCACAAAGTATGAATAACGATTTTTTATATCGGACTTGTTTATAAATTTCGCAAAAGTATCTGATAAATCATCGCCAGAGATACGAATAACCGCGACGCCGGATTTTCCGTGTCCACTTGATAAAGCAAAAATAGTATCATTGTTATTCATTTTACTTCCCCCGACTGATTTCTTTTAATGCCAATGGAACTAATTTTGATACATCTGCGGTTGGGTTTTGTGTAACCAAATTCTGTGCCATTTCAATTATGTCAAGACGCTTGTAGCCCAACGCCTCTAACGCCATTAATAAATCAGGCAGCGCAGATGTCGCCCCACTTGTTGCGCCGTTGTCTGGCGCAAATAATGTTGCAGACACACCACCAATTTTATTCTTTAATTCGACTATTATTTTTTCTGCGACTTTTTTACCAACCCCAGGCGCAGTAGCGATTGTTTTTGCATCGCCCGTCGCAATTGCAGACATTAACATATCCGTGCTAATTGTTCCCATAATTGCCAATGCAACCTTTGGCCCAACGCCAGATACGGTCGTCAACATGTTAAATAAATTCTGGGCGTTTAATGTAGTAAATCCAAATAAACGAATTGAATCTTCGCGTACAACAGTTTCTATCCATAATTCTACGGTTGATTTATGCGTTAAGTATTCAGGTGTAAAAACCTTGTATCCAACGCCGCCCGTTAATAAAATAATAAAACCATCACCAATATAATCAACAATGCCTTGCAATTTTCCAATCATTTGTTATCCTTTTGGGGTAATTTTAATCCAAATAAATAAAAAGGTCAAATATGAGTGGACATAGTAAATGGCATAACATCCAACATAAAAAGGGCGCAGCAGACGCTGCCCGTAGTGGATTGTTTACAAAATTGGCGCGTGAAATAACAATGGCGGCAAAGTTGGGTGATAAAAACCCAGATAATAACCCAAGATTGCGCTTGGCTATATTAACCGCCCGTAAAAATTCAATGCCAAACGATAATATCAAACGCGCAATTGACAAGGCGTCTGGCGCAAATACAGAAAGTTATGAAGCAGTTCGTTACGAAGGTTACGGCCCAGGTGCTGTTCCCGTTATTGTAGAGGCCTTGACCGATAACCCACGTCGAACAGTTCCTGAAATCCGTAATATCTTTGGCAAAAATGGCGGTAATATGGGTGAAGAAGGTTCTGTTGTATTTATGTTCACACGCGCAGGTCAAATTATGTATCCTGCATCCATCGGTAAAACCGAAGACGAAATGATGGAAATCATTATGGAAGCCAACGCAGATAACCTTGAAACATCCGAAGAAGGTTTTATCATCACAACAAAACCAGAAGATTTTATCACCGCACAGAAATATCTATCAGACATTTTGGGTGAACCAGAACAGGCAGAATTAACCTGGTTGCCAAATATGCCTATGGATTTAGATGATGAAACATATGCAAAGTTGGAAAAATTGGTTGATGCATTGGATGCAAACGACGATGTGCAGAAGGTTTTCACCGCCGCTGCATAATAAAAATAAAATCTAATGGCATATCTATGACTAAACCCGCAACCTCATGTAACTTCTGTACACTACGGTTGCGGGTTTAGTCATAGATATGCCATTATCTTTTATTTTTTCGCTAATCACGTGGTTGGGTTCTGGCAACTCATGTAACTTCTGTACACTACGTTGCCGGCACCACTTGTATCTATACCATTATCTTTTATTTTTTCGCTAATCGTGGGATTGGGGATTTTTGAATACTGTCTTATGTAAAAATGTTTTTTTGCGTGATATTGTATTTGTATGGAAAAAGATATTCAATATTTTCAATCAACACAAAATGACGGGTATGAAGCCTTTTATAATGGAAAAAAGGTCGGCGAAATAACTTTTGTTCGTGTTGGTATTGATAAACTAATTATTGATTATACGGCGGTTGAACCTGAATTTAGACATCGTAATATCGGTTTAACTTTGGTGCGAAATGTTGCGGATATGGCGCGTTCACAGCATCGACATGTTATTACGTTATGTCCATTTGCACGTGCAATGTTTAACAAGTTTTCTGAATTTGATGATATTAGATTGATGAATGTGCATTGATATTTTACATTGCGCAAATCTGCCTTTTTTAGTACTATATTGCTATTAGATAGGTAAGGGGATTTTTTATGCGTAAATTATCAAAAAGGGCGTTGATTTTTTTAATATTCTTGAACGGATATGTCAGTTTGTCATTGGAATTAGTTGTATTACGACAGTTGTCTTTCTATGTGGGCAGTAGTGCCGTTATTACAAGTATTATTATGGCGATATTTTTAGGATTTATGTCTTTTGGGTATTTCTTGGGTGAATCACAAAAAATTTCTGATAAAAAAATTCGTAGGATTTTAAATATTAGTTTTATAGTTATTGCGATGTTGTCTGTGTGTGGTGCAAGTTTTCCATTGATAACAGATTATTTTAATTGGATGTATCTTGTGGGGATTAAGTCAGGGGCCTTACAGACATTTATTTATTCGTTGTTGTTCCTTTCAATTGGTCCTTTCTTGTTCGGGTTTAATACAACATTATTATCAAGGCAATTGCGAACATATGATAAAAACTGTACAGGTGGAATAATGGCGTGGGATACAATCGGGTCTGTTATTGGTTCGGTTGCAACGACGTTGATTTTAATGCCGTTTATTGGTGTGAATTATACGGTGTTTTTGATAACAATATTGTCTGTGTTGGGGGCAATTGTTTTATATAGACGCTGGTGGGTGTTCTTGATTTGTGCGCTTGTTTTGGGCGGTTCGTTGTATCTTAATAGCGATGTTTATCAATATGAACGCTATGGGATATTGGTTAATAACGCCAATTCTACGATATCGGTGGCGGAATTTGATGATGAAAAGATTTTTTATATGAACGGACTTGCGATGTCGGTATTGAATAAGAATACGGGTACAACGTCATCTTATATAGATTATATTAATAATAATTTCATATATAATATGCCCCAGGATAGAAAATATAAAATATTAGTTTTGGGGGCAGGTGGTTTTACGTTGGGGTTGCATGACGCACGTAATGATTATACCTTTGTTGATATTG
>JAZRSI010000041.1:0-32736 GCA_045651445.1 Candidatus Enterousia sp.
TGCGTTCCCGGGGTCGAAGCAGACGATGTTATCGCCACTTTGGCGCATCAAAATTGCACATCTATTGACACCACACGAATAATCACCAGCGACAAAGATTTAATGCAACTGGTATCCGATTGCGTATATTTATACGACGGAATGAAACAACGCGAAATTCGCGAAACCGAAGTCTTGGAAAAATTTGGTGTCCCCCCACCCCAGGTCATAGACGTACAATCATTAATGGGCGATTCGTCTGATAACGTACCGGGGGTCCCCGGAATCGGCCCCAAGAAAGCAGCCGAACTGATAAACGAATTTGGTTCACTGGATAATTTATATAATAACCTGGACAAAGTAAAAAACGAACGAATTCGTGTGTTACTACACGACAATCGTGAAATGGCTTACATTTCCAAACAACTTGTAACGCTTAAAACCGACGTAGATTTATCCGGGTTAAAATTTGGTCCATTTGTTTTCGATACAAATAACGCAATTGAATTTGTACGCGAAAAATTAGAAAGCCAATCATTAATCACCAAGATAGAACGCGCATTTCCACAAACAACAAAAAAAACAGACAAAACCACGGAAACTATATTTGATTTTCCAACAAACGCATGCGAAATTAATGCGGCAACCCGTACCGATACAGAACAAAAAATCCCGCAACTAAACATAAAATCACACACAATTACAACCGTTTCAGAATTAGATAACTTTTTATCCACCGTCCAAGATATAATTGCGATTGACACAGAAACAACGGGACTTGATTTTATCTCGGATAAAATTGTGGGGATATCTTTGTCAACCAATTCAACAAATGGCGTCTATATTCCATTGGGCCACGTAACAAGTTCGTCTGATTTATTTGGTACAACATCATTGGCCGCCAATCAATTAGACATAAAAACAGTCTATCAAAAATTATGGCCAACACTTACAAATCCATCAATTTTAAAAATTGGCCATAATTTAAAATATGATTTTCATATTCTAGAAAACGCAGGCTGGGACACAGACAAAATTCGCCCATATGATGACACAATGCTATTATCATATATATTATATGGCACAACACACGGACACGGCTTGGATGAATTGGCATTAAAATACTTGGGGCATAAAAACATCAGTTTTGCATCACTTTTTCCACCCAAGACCCGCAATAACGATATGCATTTTGACGAAATCCCTATCGACAACGCGACACCATATGCGGTCGAAGACACATGTGTATGCTGTGCATTATATGACCTAATGCGACCACAGGTTGACAATAACCCAACCCTCAAACATTTATACGAAACATGTGATTTGCCATTAATGCCGATATTGATGCATATGGAAAAACTGGGTGTACTGGCTGATAAAAACAAATTAAATCAATTATCAACCGTATTTCATAGCCAACTACAAAAACTAGAAAAAGAAATTTGGGATTTGGCAACACACGAATTTAACATCGCCAGCCCCAAGCAACTTGCCGCCGTATTATTTGATGAATTGGGATTACCTGCAAACAAAAAACGTTCCACAGACGCAGATAAATTAAACGACTTGATAGACACGCACCCAATCATCGAAAAAATACTAAATTGGCGCTCTATTGCTAAACTGGCTGGCACTTACGCAGACGCATTGCCGCGCCAAATTGCACATGACGGTCGTATTCATACCACATATCTTCAAACCAGTACGAACACCGGTCGCCTATCTAGTCGCGACCCTAACCTGCAAAACATTCCAATAAAGACAGAACTGGGCGAAGAGATTCGCAAATGTTTTATCGCACGTTCTGGATATAAATTAATATCTGTTGATTATTCACAAATACAATTGCGATTACTGGCCGATATTGCAAATGTAAAAACATTTAAAGAAACATTTAATTCTGGCACAGATATTCACGAACAAACTGCACGAAAAATATTTAATATACCATCCGACCAACCTGTACCACGTGATGCGCGCCGTGCGGCCAAAACCGTGAACTTTTCTATTATATACGGAATATCTTCCTTTGGTCTGGCCGCCCAACTTGGGGTCAGCCGAACCGAAGCCCAAACGATAATAAACTCATACATGGCGGGCCTACCTGAAATCAAGGAATATATTGAAAAGACGAAACAATTTGTAACACAGAATTCATATGTAACAACCCCCTGGGGACGACGCATCGAATTCCCAGATGCCAACAATCCGCGCACCCGCGCATACGCTATCCGTGCCGCAATTAACGCACCAATCCAAGGATTTGAAGCCGACTTAATGCGTCGCGCAATGGTACAAATCAAGCAAGATATAATCAATCCAAATTCTGACAAGATACAAATGATTATGCAAGTTCACGACGAAATCGTCTTTGAATGTAAATCTGAATTCGCCACCGAATTTGCAGAACGCATAAAATCGGCAATGGAAAATATAGCCACCCTATCGGTTCCATTAATTGCCGAATATGTTATTGATACCGCATGGGGGAAATAAAAAAACGCCAATGGCGTTTTTTTTAAACAATTCTGCGCCGTATCGCACCGAACAAAGCGAACCCTAACAACAACACCATAATAAAAATAAATATTGCGGTCGCGGTTTCTTCGTATTCTGCAAAAGGCAACTTCATATTCATACCATAATACCCAACAATAACCGTCGGCACGACCAAGATAATATTCCACATTGTCAGGCGATTAATATTCGTATTTGAATCCATATTAATGATGCTTTCAAATGTCTCTTTAATTGATTTTAGCATTTTGCTATACGATGTAACCACCTCTGTCGCCTGGGATAATTCGATACGTGCATCTTCTGCTAATTCCTGTGCGTCATCAGACTTAACAAAGCCGCGCATTTTTTCCAATTTATCCAGCACCGCCACGTTCCCCTTGATGCCCGCCATATATAACGTGTAACTATTTTCAACCTCTAACAAGTCCATCAATTCTTTTTTGCGAATACGTTCCTGCAAGACACGTTTTGATGCCAAAACACGTTTATTTAATTCCTTTAACATACGCAAATAAGATTCCGCTATGTAATAAATAATATTCAAAATAAATTCTTCGCGCGATGTTTTTTCAGACTTCTTGATTCTATCTAACAAATCACAACGTTTTCGACAAACGGTAATAACCCGATTCGCAGACAAAATAATAGACAACGGTTCTGTATGCCACAGTGTATCAGATTCACGATTTATAATTGGGAAACGAACTATTATAACCTTGTAGTCATCTTCGACTTCTAATCTTGGTTGTTCATCTGGGTCCAAAATATCAGAAATAGTATCTTCGTCGATTTTATATTCAGTCTGTAATTTTTCAAAGTCTTCATGGTCCGGATTGCCGACATTTACCCAGGAAAAAGTCTCGAATTTTTCTGTTACGAACATGACAACCCCCTTGAATTAAATACTGCGATATTATAACTGAAAAAAATCCGATTTGCAATAAATTCTGGGAAAAGACGCCAATAGCCTCTGTTCCAAGGAAATGATAGAATCAAAAAAAAGGTTACTACCAAATGCCAAGAAAATTCAAAACAAACACCAGTTCTTTTACCATTGCACACTATATATTACTTTTTTTAGTTACAGGAATCTGTATAGCGATAATTGCATGGATAATGATAAATCGAACAAACAACAATCCATCAAATAACGTAACGACAGAACATATAAAATATAGCCCCTGTGTGCAACGTACGATAAATACAGTTGAACAAATGTGGGCATATGATCCAAAACTGATACCGAATAAATATTGGAAAATTGCGATGGATTACCTGAACGAACCAATTCGCACACGTACATACGGGATATGCCAAGACGTTGCCTATACGTGTAATGTTGGACAATTAAGACGCGATTGCGATCCGTGCGCCGTACCATCTGCACGTCAATATGCACGCGAATTTCATATTGCCGATATGATAAAACAAAACTGCCCCGACGAAATCAACAAAGAAAAATAAAAAACGGTCATACTGACCGTTTTAATTTTTATGGTCGCCGTAGACAAGATTCCCTCGGCGCTAATTGCGCCTGCGGGGCATTCCTAACGATTTGAAGGCGCATCGCTTTTCAAATCTACTCATTGTCGAACTTGGTACACATTTTATGTGTACGAATTCCGAACTGACATACCCACTGATAAAAATAAAAAACGGTCATACTGACCGTTTTAATTTTTATGGTCGGGGTGACAAGATTCGAACTTGCGACCCCTTGCACCCCATGCAAGTACTCTACCAGGCTGAGCTACACCCCGACAACGAAACCAATATTAAAATACAAGCCATATAAAAACAACTATTTTTTTGGGAAAACACACGTATTGTCTTCCCATTGTACACAAGATAATATTTATATGTCCGGACAATACCTATTAACAATAAAACAAAGGAAATAAAAATGTCAAAAACAGAAAACAAACACGGCAAATGCAAAAACTGTGAAAAAACACATGACGATAGTTGCGACAAAAAAACAAACTGCGACAAAAAAATGTGCGACAAATAGAACCAAAATCGCCCGAAATCGGGCGATTATTTTTTACACATATTTTATGCTTGCACGAATCGGTTAAATATGACTAGTATGCCCATATCACCAACACACATAGGGAGAAAAAACCAGTGATTATCGGCATAGGAATTGACTTGGTAGAATGCGGTCGATTTTTAGATTGGTCTGCATTTAAAAAACAACGTATTTTTACAAAAAAAGAACTTGAATACGCAGATAACGATAACGCAAATTCGGAACGTCATCTGGCAAACTTTTGGGCTGCCCGCGAAGCCTTTTTAAAAGCAATCGGAACGGGTTTTGGCGAAGACATATCTTTTTCTGATGTGTCCGTTGTACATAATGATGCGGGTCGTCCAGAATTATTGGTTTCGGGTGGCGCGCGTGCCGCATTAAAAGAAATTACAAATGATGCAAAAACAAAAATTCATTTATCCATAACGGACCAAGAAGATTATTGTGCCGCAATGGTCGTTATTGAAACGCTATAAAAAAATCCCACATTTGTGGGATTTTTTTATACATCTTCTTCGACGATTTCTTCATCCGTTTCGATTGCATTTAAATCTATTTCCTTTGGAATACCCAAAATATCTTCAATCTTATCAGATGCAGCATCCAAATCAATTTTATGCAAGACCGCAAATTCTTGGGCCATACGTTCCAACGCACGCAAATACAATTGGCGCGCCGAGAAAGTCATTGTATCCGCGGCACTACGACGTTGCAAATCACGAACAACTTCGGCCAACTTCATAGGATCGCCAGAATTAATATTTTCTTCGTACTGTGCGGCACGACGCGCCCAAATCATACGCTTTGCGCCCGCTTTTCCTTTGGCGCTTGCAATTGCTTCGTCCATTTTCTTTGCGCTTGTCAACGGACGCAACCCCGATATTTCAGCGCGTTCCAGCGGCACACGCAATGTCATATGATTTCTTTCAAAATCAATTACTAATAATTTTATTTTTTGACCTGCGATAACCTGCTCTTCTACACGCAACAACTTACCAACACCTTGTGTTGGATAAACAACATATTGACCTGCTTTAAAATCTAATTTTTTACTTGGCATAAATACTACCTTTTTACGGTTGCCATCCTCTCTTTTCAGAACATTATATCATAAAAAAAGCCAAAATACAAATTTCATAGCAAAAAAAATCCCGCATATGCGGGAAAATAATAATTATTTACGTATTCGTCGTACATTACCCGTTCTACGTATGGCAGACGCACGTGATGCCTCTGTCGTGCCAGTAGATACGGCGCAAACCCATTTTCCATCCTGTAAGACGGCGGTCTTGCCCGATTCGCAATCTGGCTTTTCCAAACGCCATGCAAAACAAGACGCCTTTTGATAAGATTGATACGTAGAATTATCTGCGCCACGTGTATATGCCCCTAATTGTGGGGACCAAACACCAGCAACTTCGCCACTACACCACTTACGCGCGCCCCAGCATTCAATACAATTTCCATCCACATCGCACAATTCTGTTGGCACAGCGGTCGCAGTATAACCTGTATTTGCCCTATCGCCGCTACCCATTAATTTTCCATTTTCCAAATCGCGGCACCACAATTTCTGGCATTCTGCGGTTGGCACGCCATCAATTTTCTTGCGTGATTCGACCAAAACATACCCCGCCCCACAGGACAGAACAGCTGCATCCGCCACCGTTGCGAACACCAGCGCAAAAGGTATAAATAAAAGTATTCTCTTTCTCATACCATATATGATACATTATTTTCGATATATTTAAAAGCAAAAAATCCCCAGACGGGGATTTTTTAATGCGGCGCCAAACTTATTCCAAAACATCAAAAATTATTTTGTTTTTTGTTTGGTTAACACCTGAATCATATTTTGGACTTTTTCATACGCATCCGTATCAGGACATCCAAAACGTTCCGGCGACATAGCCACCACAGTTTTAAACATATATGAAAAACCATTGCTACGATTACTTATTACCATCTTATCTGCTTTTTTATCCCAAAAGGATTTTAAACACACCCCACTTAATGGTGAACCGCCCGCATGGAAATAGTAATTTTCATCAGATTTCCAACATTCGCTTTCATCCCACAGTTTTATCAAATCGCCCAATCGAATTTGGAATCGTCCGACATAAAGCCCTTCGATACAAACCCCTGATATTTTTATTGAATAAAACGAAGGATTAGCAAAAATCACATCTTTGTTTTTGATTATCAAATCAAGATTCTTGAACAACAAATTAATCGTCTTGTCATCACGCGGTTGCGCAACAACACGATGTACTAATACATTTTTTTTCATAAAAAAACTCCTTATTTAGTCCGCTTTGATGTGGGACAAGTTAGGCTAAATCCACATTGAACAAGATACGCCTGCATCAAGTTCACAAGAATTTTAATGCAAACATCAACAAAAATCCACAAAAAATACCAAACATAACGAAAAAAACGCAAAAAATTGACTTTTTTTGCTATTATATATATACTATATATATACAAAAAAAGGGGATAACATGAAGACGAAAACCGCATTCGCATTAAGCGCCGCCGCCCTTATAGGCGCCGGTGTTACATTTGGTATAAAATCAAAACAAGAAGAACAAAAAGAAAAAGATTCTTTTGAAAAAATTTTAAAAACTGTCTTGATTCCTGATGCAGAAAAAAAATTAGAAGATTTGTTAAAAGAAAACGCCGCACTAAACGACAGTATCATCACATATGAACAAGCACTTGAACAAATTAATTCTAAACAAGACAGTATAACCGCAACACGCTCTTCTTACCGAATAGATTCTGATTTTAATAAAATTTATAATTTAATGTATGACATATACAGACAATGGTCTGATCCGATGAACGAAGCATTAAAAAAATTAGGTTGGGAATATAACGAAGAATATGACTACGGATGGCGTCATCCAGAAATAAAAGGAACCAAGCAAGAAATTGAAACCTTTAGCATGATATACCACCGCACAGGAGACGCGTCTGGTTATTTTCCACATATAAAAAATTACCCAGAATTTAATGGCATCAAGACTGAATTCGTGTTAAAAGATCATATACTTATCCCTGAATTAAAAGAGATTAAATACAGAGGCGACGACAAACCAACACAAGCCGATGTAGAAACCATTGATACCGAACTTACAGTAACATATAAGATTGACAAATTTGCTAGGGTAATTCGAGACGCAATAAAATCATTATCAACGCACACACGTATTGAAGGTTATTATGATTATGGTGAAGATAGCGGATGGGTCGAAGTTTATACTCCTGCAAATAAACACCCAGGTCAAAGATTGGCAATATTAAAATCATTACAATCCTTCCTTGATGTGGTTGATAATTCAAAAAAGGTATTCAATCCAAAAACATTAAACGCATTACAGGCAGAAATTAATAAATTGCTGCCAACCGTGGAAAAAGAATATGCCTTATACAATAAAGAGATGAAGACATCTGAAAAATTAAATAAATTTACAGAAGCCCAAAAAGCAATACAAAAGAGCATACCCACACAAGAAGCGAAGATAAAACATTTAAAATCAACTGATGTAAGAAAACTGCTAAAAGAACAAAAACAAAAATAAGCAAAAACCGTCCAAATTGGACGGTCTTCTTTTTATTGCCCAAGGCCGGCCGGACTAAATCGCCCAATATTATTAAACAATTCTTCGATTGCATTTAATTCGATTGCCGCAGGAATCTTGGTTTCCCCTTCTGCCACCTTCACATCTGGCAAATCGGCATCATGCAAAACCTGCGTCTTTATAACACGATTACCCTTGACCCATGCCAATAAAACGGTTTCATCGGTAAATGTTGGCGCCAATGGTCCGCGATAATTTTCTTCGGCACCAAAATAAATCCAGACTTCATCACCATATAGGGTTTTAACCTGGGGTGCGCCTATTTTATCCATCAATTGCGCGGTTGTTTTAATATTTTCAATCTGTCCTGCCAAATCATCTGGAAAGACATACCCACGATGCTTGGTCTGAAACGTACAAGACGCCAATAACACTACGGCAAGAAACATTAATTTTTTCATATTAACCTTCCCCATTTTCTTTAACAATCGGTTTGTTTTGCATTGCAAATTGCGCGATATGTTTTTTTAGTTCACTTTTATAAGCATTATTTGCCTTGGCCAAATCAACCAATTTATTAAATTGTGGATTTACTGCGCGCGCCGCCGCGAAACGACTTTCGGTCTTCAAGAAATCTTCCAACGGCATTGGATTATCCACACCGGAATCCATTGTCAAAGGATTTATCCCATCTGCAATCAATTGCGGATTAAATCTGAACAATGGCCACGCCCCGGTTTTAACCATTTGCATTTGGTGTTCTGGCCCATTTTGCAAGGCAAACCCATGCGCGATACATGGTGCATACGCCAATATAATTGACGGTCCATCGAACGCAGCCGCCTCACGAAATGCGCGAATCGCCTGTGCTTGATTTGCGCCCATTGCAATCTGTGCAACATATGCACCCGACATCATCGCAATCATACCCAAATCTTTTTTTGCGTGATTTTTTCCACCAATTGCAAATTTCATACTGGCCGCAAATGGCGTAGATTTAGATTGCTGGCCACCAGTGTTCGAATACCCTTCGGTATCCAAGACCAAGACATTTACATTTTCACCGCTATGTAAAATATGATCAACACCACCATAACCAATATCATATGCCCAACCATCACCACCGATAATCCAGACCGACTTGTCAACGATTTCACCGACTAAACTTTCGGCCAATCTAGCACGTGGTCCATCTATTTTTGCCAATTGCCCACGCAAAGAAATTTCTATTTCACGTTGTTTTTCCGCATCGGTTTCATCGAATAGTTTTTCTACATCTGCAATTCCCAATTCAAACAACAACGCACGCAAATTATCACGTTTCTGGTTTAACGCCAAACGCATTCCTAAACCATATTCTGCATTATCTTCGAACAAAGAATTAGACCACGCCGGCCCACGTCCCAATTTATCCTTGGTCCATGGTGTGGTTGGCAAATTCGCCCCATAAATAGACGAACACCCTGTTGCATTTGCAACCACCATCCTATCCCCAAATAAATGCGACAACAATTTAACATATGGTGTTTCACCACAACCCGCACACGCACCTGGGAATTCAAAATAATGCGGCAGCAATTCTACATGCTTTGGTATATTCAAGTTTAATTTTTTACGATCAATATCTGGCAACTTTTCCGCCGCGTTAAATGCCGCCTGATTATCCGCCATAACTTCACGCGCAGGCACCATAGACAACGCACCCGTTGGACAATTTTTTACACAAATATTACATCCCGTGCAATCCGCCGGCGAAATATTCAATGTGAAATACATATCCGGCCCCAATTCAGGCGTCTTCATAGGAACAACTTTTATTCCCTTGGCGCGTGCGGTCTCTGCCTGCTCTGCTGTTAATGCCTTGATACGGATAACGGCGTGCGGACACAACATAGAACATTTTCCGCATTGAATACATTTTTCCAAGTCAACGGTTGCAACCTTGTCTGATATTGCCCGTTTTTCATATTTGGACGTTCCAACGGGATATTGCCCACCCCCAAATTGTCCATCAACCTTGAAACGCGACACAGGAATTGCATCCCCACGTTGTGCGGCAATTTCACCCAACGTACCCGCAATTTCCGCAGGTGTATCCAATGTCATCGCAGGAATAAAATCAGGCGCAAAATTCGAAATCGAAGACGGCACCTTGTATTCATGCAAGAATTCCGCTGCCCTATCTACCGCCGCCCAGTTAGCCTGAACAACATCCATACCTTTCTTCTTGTATGTCTTTTCGATTGCAATCTTGGCGCTTTGGGCGGCCGCAACTGGGTCAATAACATTTGTCAAATTAAAGAAATTCAACATAATAAATGTATTGATACGATTTCCCAACCCCAATTCAGCCGCAGCACGATTCGCATCCAAGAAATAAACTTTTGCACGAATTCTGATAAGATGTTCCTGGGTATCGCGTGGCAGATTTGCAAATGCCACATCTGGGGCAAGGGACGTATTAATCATAACAGTACCACCGGCACGCAACCCACGGAATACATCAAATCGCTGTGCAATCATGAAATTTGAGACACTGATAAAATCTGCAACCTCTACCAAATATTGACTTTTAATCGGCGCATCTGAAAAACGAATATGCGACGCCGTCAAACCGCCAGATTTCTTGGAATCATAAACCGCATATGATTGTGGGTAAAGTTCTGAATTTTCACCAACAATTTTAACAATATTTTTAACGGCCCCAACGGTACCATCACTGCCGATACCATATAAAATCGCCGTTTTGAAATTTGGATCTTCGACCGCAAACGCAGGATCTGTTTTCAAAGACCGCCCCATCAAATCATCATCAATCCCGACGGTAAAATTATGCCAAATTGTCCCACGCATCAGATTTTCATAAATCGCCTTGACGTCCCTAGGCTTAAATTCCTTGGACCCCAAACCATAACGACCACCAAACACTTCGACATTTGCCCCAACCACAGATTTTACATCTTGATATAACGGTTCACCAATACTGCCCGGTTCCTTGGTCCTGTCCAAGACGGCAATACGTTTCACAGACTTCGGCAATATGTTCCGGAACGCTTCGACTGGAAAAGGACGATAAAGATGTACTTTTACCAATCCCAAACCACTTGGTAAATGTGGCAATGTTTCTTCGATTGTGTCAACGGCACTACCCATCGCAACGATAACATTTTCAGCATTTTCATCACCGACATAATCGACCAAACCATATTTTCGCCCTGTTAATTCTGCAAATTCATCCATAACAGTTTGCACAATTTGCGGGGTATTTTCATATAATGGATTTGCGGCCTCGCGTCCTTGGAAATATACGTCTGGATTTTGTGCGGTACCACGAATCGTTGGCTTGTCCGGTGTCATACCACGCGCCCGATTTTCCAAAACCAAATCTTGGGGGATTAATTTACGCAATACATCATCTTCTATTCTTGTCAGGCGTGATTCTTCGTGGCTGGTACGGAATCCATCAAAGAAATGCAAGAAAGGCACCCGACTGCGCAACGTTGCCGCGTGTGCAATCGCGGCCATATCATGCGCCTGTTGAACATTATGGGATGACAACATTGCAAAGCCCGTTGAACGTACCGACATAACATCACTATGATCACCAAAAATTGATAACGCGTGCGTTGCCAACGCGCGTGCTGCGACATGCATTACAAATGGGGTTTGTTCACCTGCAATTTTATACATATTTGGAATCATCAACAACAAGCCCTGTGATGCTGTAAATGTTGTGGCAAGACTGCCCATCTGTAATGCGCCATGCATTGCGCCTGCGGCACCAGCTTCGGATTGCATTTCTATTATTTGTGGATGCGCACCCCAAATATTTTTTTTATGCTGAAACGACCATTCATCCGATAGTTCCCCCATTGTACTGCTGGGGGTGATTGGATAGATTGCGGCAAAATCAACACATCTGTATGCAACATCCGCCGCCGCCCAGTTTCCATCAACAATTAATTTTGACATCTAAGACTTCCTTTACCTAAATTTTTTATCAGACAAATAATACCCCCAAACCACCCCAAAGGCAAGAATTATAATCAAAGTTTTTTGTTGACAAATTTTATTTATGTGATGCAAATCAAAAATCACAACCATAGGATAAAACAATGGCCGGACAAGAAACAATAAATTCACGCGCTTCAAGCAATTATATAATTCATTCCAAAGATTGCCCCCTTAATCCCCAGATAAACATCTTGGGCGACTTTTTTAGCGACACAATGAATGAATTACTTGGTGAATTGCACAACATTGTTATAAAACTACCCCAAAAACCAATTTATGAGACATCAAAAGAAATAATATCACCATACGATATTGACGATCCAGAACGTCCTGTATTGGACATAATAATAAATTCTAATGGTGGCGATGGCGAAATATTAAAAAGCATGTACACCATACTTGATATCGCAAAAGCACGTGGCGCAATTGTCCGCACAACAGTTATTGGCGCGGCACGCAGTTGCGGCAGCCTGCTTGCCATTGCTGGCACCCCAGGGTTCCGTTTAATGGGTGAACTCAGCAGCCATTATATACACTATGGCTCTGGCAAAATATCCGCAACAAGCGACCTAGAAGCAAGAGAAAAAGCAAATCAAATGAGGCTGGAAAAAAAACATACGCTTTCTAAATATGAAGAATATACCAAAATTCCAAAAAAGAATTTAACAAAATATCTGCAACATGAAATCGGCGAAATTCCCGCAGAAAAATGTTTAGAATGGTGCATATGTGATTGGATTATTAGCAAAACAGGCTTAAAAACGCGTTAAAAATCCCCCAAATGGGGGATTTTTTAGCCATTAGAAACATTAACTAACCACCTTGTTGGCCGTTATCTGCCTCTGTTCCGCTACTCGAATCAGAGCCATCACTTGACGCTACACAGTTCCCATCTTCATCTCTCTCCTCACCTTCTGGACAACTGCATACCCCATTTGTAAGGGTTTCGCCTTCTTTACAACCGCAAGCCTCGGTTACTTCATTACGTTCTGTACGATATATTGCACTATTCCTAGAACAATCACATCTATAAGTGGTAACACCATTAGAGCCAGCTTCCCCTTTTATCCATGCGCCACCCGTTTCTAAACATGTGGTACGTTTGATTGCCTCGGCCGAACCAGAATCAGATATTATACCCAATACCCATACTTTCTTTGACAGGCTGTCCGCCACCAACGTTTTATCATCACTAACATTATTTACCGACATACATGTTAATATTTGCGCATTACATGCATTAATCGCAATCTGATTTTTGGGACTAAGTTCAGTTGCAATATTCAACGAAGTTGTTTCAAAGCCATTCGTGCTTAGACAGTTCGTTACGTCATTTATGCAATCTTCGGCATATTCGGATAAAACCTCATCCTGGGCGGTCTTAATCTGAACCAGTGTACGTTGCAAGTATTCACGCACAACCTGATTATCAACTTTGTATGCACCTTTTTCATATGTATAATCTTGGCATTGATTCAAGACCGATATACACATACCATAACTTTTTCCATTTTCATCGGCATAACCAATCTTGCTCATCAAATATGCCGCCATAGAACCAGATGCACCTTGGGCACTCATCAAATCAGTCGTTTCTATATCTTTAAGAACGTCTTCTAAATAGTCCGCCACAGAACCATCCTTGGACCAAGCATTCTTGCTATCAGTGGAATAATTCCACTTGTCATACAAACCAATACCTTTGAAATTTGTAGAACCTGTGCTTGTATCCCCCGTTACCACGGACATTGCTGCCCCGGGTTCCGAACCAACAATAACTTCGCCATTTACGATATATTTACCAGTTGGATCCAAACAGTTTTCATAATCAGACCCGCAAACAAAATCGTTCTGCATACAAGAATCCAATGCATTTACGCATTCACGCAAATCATATGCGTTTTTCTGTTGTGCCAACATTAAACGTGCGCGTTGCAATACACCCGTTGCATTACGAACCGTCTGCGCCATCTGTTCATTTGAATCTTTCAGATTATTTTCATACGCAATACAAGATTTATCAATCTCCATATCATATGAATTTGTAACTATAGAAATATCAACACCTTGGTTTTGACAATCCGTTAAAACCGCCGCCTTGCATCGTGCCGCCGCAGTTTTATAAAGTTGTTCGCCACGCTGATTACTGATAGAAGATGTATCTGCCGTTTGTTTATTTGAACCAAACAAGGTCCCCAAATCCATCCCCGAACTATCCAAATCAAAACTAAACAACCCCGATAAATCCATAGACAAGCTAGAACCAACCGCCGCCGAAGACGATGCCGTCCCTGTCTTTACATCAACAATCATACTTTTGATTCTATCAAGATCATTTTTCAATTGCGTATTATCCCCACCCGCGGACATTGCAAGTTCCGCCTCTGTCGCAGAAAAAAGCGCATTAACCTGATCAGTTGATAAACCAAGATATTGGATTTGTTGTGCAATTTCCTGTAACGCAGCAGATGCTTCCTTTAATGCCACTTCTGTCTTTTCGTAATTTTTTATATTTTTAGAGCAACTACAACGTCCCTGATTATCGTCCAGAACATTACAGAAATTATCCATACACGCCGCATATTGTGTCTTGCAAAATTCAGACATCTGAACCCTATCTTCCATGGACGTAACAACATCTACATTATCCACAGCAACCGCCGCATTACGCGCAATTATCGACGCATTACGATTTACAGACAAACGCCTAGGGTTGGTTCCAACAGAACGCGACACAACCCCCTGCTGCGGCACAAGGGCCGGACCTTTCACAGGCGAAACACCCGCGCCACCACGCGTCATTACCGCACGGGAACGGTTCGATACATTCGACGTGGCACGTGCCGACACCCCGGCCGTACCAGACGTTGCGCGCGACTTTATCGCCGCATCTGCGCGTCCCGCTGAATTACGCGTGGTTGCACCCACATCACGAGCAGACGAAACCGCCGAACGTGATTTAGCCGCCACCACGGATTGTGAATTCGTTGAACGCGCCGCATTTGCATCGCCAACAATTATAAAATCGCCAAAAAGGCGGAACAAATTAATTTAAATGCATGCATATCTTTCTCTTTTCCTTGGGAACATTATACCATTTTATCAAAGGTGTGTAAACAACAAAAAAAACACTTTTATGAATACAATAAAAAAAATCCCCCAACGAAAATCGGGGGAATATAATTTTTATTTTTTTTCTTGTTTGTCTTCATCTGAACCAACATCTGTTTGTGTTGTATCTACGTATTTCTGCAATTTACCCATCGCGATTACCATATCCATCGCACGTTGTAATTGATAATCACGTGCATCCTTTTCTTCATCAGTTAACTCTTCTTCCGTTTCATCTTTGTCATCAGATTTTTTATTCACTTTTTTCTTGGCCTGCTCATTTTTTAATGAATTTTTAAATGACGCTTCGGAATATGTGCTTTCACGTTTTTCCAGGACTTCTACCTTGCTCTGTAAAACTTCCACGTCCGGTGTAATACCTTCGTTTTGAATTGAACGACCAGACGGCGTGTAATAACGTGCAATTGTTATATGAATTGCGGTACCATCCCCAAGTGGTTTTTGTTGCTGAACACTGCCCTTGCCAAAAGATTGGGATCCCATAACCAAACCACGCCCATTATCCTGTAATGCACCCGCCACAATTTCAGATGCAGACGCCGAACCATGATTTATCAACACAACCACAGGCTTTCCATTAGCAAAATCACCTGCTTTGGCGTACACACGTTCAATATCCGTCTTCTCCTTGCCGCGGGTAGAAACGATTTCGCCACTATCTAAAAACGCATCAGACACATCAATTGCCGCCGTTAAATAACCACCTGGGTTATTACGAACATCAACAACATATCCAGCAACATTTTTCTTTTCCAACGCTTCCAATGCTTCTTTTAAATCACGCGCGGTCGTTGCACCAAAATCAGAAATTCTGATATAACCAATTTTTGGCGTATCCTTGTCTTCTGGATCTGCATTTGCCATCATTTTTTCTTCAAATTTAACAGACTTCACCTTGATAATTGCACGCTTCAAAGTCAAAGTCTTGGATTCACCATCTTCGGAAAGAATAGTCAGTTTAACCTTGGTACCCGGCTTTCCTTTCATTTTTTTTACGGCTTGATTTAAAGTCAAATCAAAAACTTGTTCGCCATCAATATGCGTAATATAATCCCCGGCCTTAATCCCCGCCTTGTCCGCAGGCGTATCATCAATTGGGGAAATTACACGTACGGCCCCCCTATCGCTTGTAATCTGAATCCCCAGCCCCCCAAATTCACCGTGCGATTTTTCACTAAATTCTTTGAAATCATCGGCCGACAAATACGAAGAATGCGGATCCAACGCCCCAAGCATTCCGTTCATTGCTGCCTCTAACATTTTCTTTTCATCGGCCTCTTCGACAAAGTTTTCACGTGCAACTTCGAACACCATTGCCAACTTTTTCAATTCTTGATAAATCTGTTCATCCGTTAAATGAACCACCGGTTCATCTTTTTTCTTCTTGGATGCGGCATCCGCCATCATCGGTGTAATCAAAGCAATTAAAACTAATAATTTTTTAAACATTGTACAAAATCCTTTCGTTATCAGGCATAGCATAAAACAATTCCGTACAATATTCAACACGATTTTTACAAAATGATATTGACAAATATAAATTATAGTCTATATTTATAAGAGAAAAACAGGTATAAAAATGACAAAAACGCAAAAACATTTATCTTATGAACAAGACAAAGAATACGAAGACAAATCACGCACTGACATTCGCAGTGTGATTGCTTCTAACCACCAAAAGATACAATCTTTGCTAAGCAAACGTGCCAAAACATTTTCTGACCTGCATTGGATAAGATATCAATTACACAAAGAATCTGAAATCTTGATGCGCATTCCATACGAAACAAAATCACGTCCGGACAAATCAATTTGGTTGGATTATACAAACATAAAAAACCAAGAACAAACATACGATTATATTGTAACACCAAAGATTCTTAAACGTGAAATCACGCGTTTCGAAGTCATTGATATCCACCGTCGGCTTGCCAACGGGACAAAAATAATACCTGGTCGTTATCGGATTTCAAATGGTGTATTTTTAATGGGAACCAGTATTCGTCCCACAGACTATGACAGAATAGATTCCACAATGGACGATATTGTTTTTGAATTAACAAACAAAAATTCAGACCAAGATTTCCTGACACGTGCATTGGAATTTCATTTCAAAATGTACGCGACACAGGCATTTGACGATTTCAATAAACGTACGGCCCGAATGGTTATGAATTGGTATTTAATGCAAAATGGTTGCGAACCAATTCTTTTTAACAAAAAATCAGACTATAAAAATTATGCCGCTGCCCTTGTTGCACGCGCACACAATGATAAACATTCTTATAAACGTTACATGTTAAATTGCCTTGTCCGCACCCAAGAAGATATCATCAGCCAATTAAAAAAATCGAAGATACTATAAGTCGCAAAAACCAAAACAACGATTAAAAAAATAAAAAAAGGCCCATTTGGGCTTTTTTATTGTTCTTTAAATAATCTTGCGGGGTCAACCGCATTATTTCCACGTCGCACCTCTAGATACATTTCCGGTTTATCTGGATTCATTCGTCCGACCGGTTCGCCGGCCAAGACTTCTTGTTCCAGGGCGACATCAATATTACCTAAATTTGTCATAACGGTATTATATCCATTTTTATGCGACATAATAACAACCTTGCCAAAGCCACGAAAACTATCTGCAAATTTAACGGTACCATCTGCGGGCGCCAGAACCAGCGCATCCCCACGTGTACGCACACGCCACCCATCGGATTTTAAACCCAATGCGGTTTTTTCACCAAATCTAACGACGACACGACCACGAACGGGTAAATTTAATTTCCGGCGTGAAAATTGCGAATCCGCAGACATTTCGGAACTGCCGACACCCGCAGATAATTCAGAAATGCTTTTTGCACGTGCAGATAGGTCGCGCAATTTTTTCTGTAATGCAGAATGTTGACTTTTTAATTTTTCATTTTGCGCGCTACGCGTACGTAACAATTTATCCAGTTGCTTTTTTTCCTTGGCGTATTTTTGCGCAGTTCTATCCAATTTTTCTTTTTCAATCGCCCGCTTATCGCGAATTTTTTCCAATTTTTTTACCTGTTCCTGTGCATTTTTTATTTCAGAATCCAAATTATCCGCCATCCCAGATAACGTTGCAGACATCAATACATAATCACGCATATTTTCAGAATCAAAACTAGGGTGCGACGCAACGAACAAAATCCCAGACGCAGCATCTACGATACGTCCTTGGTTCTTTTCCATATCTTTGGTTATTTTATCACGTTGCGCGTCCAGTTCGGCTATTTTTTTTGCCATTTCGCCCCGCAGTTCTTCTAAATCACTAACTTTATCTGCGGTCTTGACCAGTTGTTTTTTGGTTTTTGCGACATCACGTTCAGATGTCTTAACCTGTTGTTCTAGTTTTTTATTTTGCTGTTCTGTTTGCTTAATCTGCGCATTTATCTTTGATAATTCACTTGCCCCAAAAGAAACCTGGGAAAAAGATATAAAAACAGAAAGAAATATAATTAGCAAACGCATACGAACACTATACACCCAAATCATATAATTTGCAACTAATCCATATTTATGATATAATAATAGCATCATCAAAACAAAGGGAGAGATTTTATGAAACAAACAATTGCATTAAACAAACGTTCTTACTTTTATGCATTATCACTGATTTTTTCAGAAGCCTACTATAACGTCATAAATACCCCACTGATGTACATAGACGGCAAAAATTCCGCAAACTTCTTGTCATTTGCATTTGACGATTCTGCGGAAAAAGTATGGATTGCGGGCACCAACATCAGCAGCCAAGACATGGAAAAAATTGTAAACAAGGTGGAAAAAACAATAAAAGATTCACTGGACATCCCGGTTCATGTAAACGCTATACTTATCGAACCAACCGATACCCCAAAACAAACAAAAAGCGTTTCATATTCACAATCACAAAACGATATCAACGCAAACACCAAAGATTCTTATATCTTGATATTTAAATCATTCAAAGAAGCAACTGAATACTTACAAGAAAATCAAAACGAACCTCAGGACGATATATCCCACCTGAACGAAGCAGAAACATACTATGAAAAAATCGTCAAGTATTTGAATAAATAACATTTTAATGTTATAAAAAAAGGGGACAAACGCCCCTTTTTTTTATTTTTTTATAACTTTTAAAAATACCTTCTTACCCTTTTGCACCATAATTTCATCCGCCGTTGGAACAATGTGTTTTATATCAACAATCTTTGTTCCGTCAATTTGAATACCGCCCTGCTCGACCATACGTCTTGCTTCGGACTTAGATGCGAATAAACCCGTTGCAACCAAGAAATCCAAGATAGGCATATCTGCATCCATTTCTACATCAACACTTGGAACATTTTCCATATTTGCACCACCACCAAACAATGCGTTTGCGGTTTCTTCTGCGTTACGTGCAGCATCTGTTCCATGGGCGATTTCAGTTGCCGCAAATGCCAATATCTTCTTTACTTGATTCAATTCCGCCCCTTGCAATGCAGACAAACGATTAATTTCATCCAACGGAATTTCTGTAAATATCTTCAAAAATTTTTCCACCAAATCATCAGGTATATTGCGAAAATATTGATAATATTCATATGGGGACGTTTTATCTTCATTAACCCAAACCGCATTACCCGCAGACTTACCAATTTTATTACCATTTGAATCCGTAATTAACGATGTAGATAAAACAAAGGCTTCTTTACCTAATTTTTTACGAATTAATTCAATTCCCATAATTGCATTACCCCACTGGTCCGCCCCACAGGTCTGCAATATACAATTATAATCACGGTACAAATTCAAGAAATCCACCGCCTGGAACGTCATATAATTAAATTCCAAGAAAGTCATCCCATTATCCAACCGGCGTTTTACAGATTCCATCGACAACATACGCGGCACGGTAAAATCCGTTCCAAAATCACGCAAGAAATCCAAGTGGCTGTATCTTTTCATCCAATCATAATTATCCACCATAATTGCATCTGATGGGCCATCCCCAAATGTAAAGAATTTGGAATAAGATTTTTTTAACCCTGCAACATTTTTTGCCAAAACATCTTCTGTCATCATTGGACGCCCAGAATCACGCCCAGACGGATCACCAATACGTCCCGTTGCGCCACCAACCAACAAAATTGGCTTGTGTCCATATTTCTGTAACCAACGCATCATCATAACCGGCACCAAATGCCCAACGTGCAAAGAATCCGCCGTTGGATCAGAACCCAAATACGCGGCAATCTTGCCCGAATTTAACGCATCATTTAAACCATCCATATTAGATGTCTGATTGATAAAACCACGTGCAGACAATTCTTGTAATAATTCATTTTGCATAACATAATCCTTTTCCAAGGGGAATAATAACACGCAAAAACATAACACGCAAGCCCCCAGAAACAAATTTATAAAAAAATCCCCCAACCCGGGGATTTTTTAAGCATTAACGTACCCTTGGTAATTCAAACAAGAATAAACGCAAATTATTCATCTTGTTAAATGTTGGTTTAATTCCACGACTACGCAATACTGAACAAATATCATTATTCAACAAAATGGAATCAAACATACTTAATTTTTCATAAAAACCTTCCACACCTGACATATTTATAGGTCTCTGCATCAAATCCACATAACGTTTTCCACCTAACTTATACGAATACGCATAATCTAACCCCAACTGTGTCTTATAAACCTTGAACGCATGTCCTTTTTCAAATTTTGATGCAGTTCTATGAATATCAACACGACGATTATGCCCCTTCTTGCCGTTCAAATAAACAGTTTGATAAATATCTCCTTCGCAATACTTAACACTTGAAATCTTAAACTTATCCATAAAAAAACTCCTTGTGATAGATGTCCATAATAAACAAATAAACACTAAAAAATCAACAAAAAAATCCCGCATTTGCGGGATTTATTTTACATTAGAAGCGGAACGGTCCCGATACCGCAGTGTACATGGCGTACATAAGGTGTCGGGACCGTCCACAGATAAATTATTAGATTTAATTTAACCCAACATTTTGGCAACTTCATCTGCTAAATTATCTTCGCGTTTTTCAATACCTTCGCCCAAAACATAGTATGCGAAACCTGCCAACTTACCATTAGCTTCTTCGATAACTTGTTTAACTGTCTTGGATGGGTCCATAACAAATGGCTGTTCTTCTAATACAGATTCACCATAGTATTTTTTAATACGCCCTTCGACCATCTTTTCAACAATATTTTCAGGTTTACCCGCAGTTGCACCAGATTCAATGAAAACTTTCTTTTCACGTTCAACCGCAACAGGGTCAACATCAGCAATTGTCATAAATTCAGGTTTATTCGCAGCAATATGCATTGCAATCTTTGAACCAATTTCATCGATTTTTGCATCTGTGCCATTGATTGCAACCGCAACACCAATCTGTCCCATACCTGGAACCAATGCATTGTGAATATATGTAAAGATTTTATCACCTTCAACCTTGGCAATACGACGCAAATTCATATTTTCACCAATTGTTGAAATAGTTGCCGCGATATCATCTTTTACTGCGTTCATTGTTGCATCAAAATCGCCCTTTAATTCCAATGCTTTGCCAGCAACATCTGCGACCAATTTCTGGAACTTTTCATTTTTCGCAACAAAGTCTGTTTCTGCGTTCAATTCAACAACACAACCCATACCATCGCATTTTACAACTGTTACCAAACCAGACGCCGCAACGCGACCCGCCTTGGATGCCGCCTTAACGATACCCTTTTGACGCAACCAGTCAGCCGCCGCTTCGATATTGCCGTCATTTTCAATCAAGGCTTTCTTACAATCCATCATACCCGCGGATGTTTTTTCACGCAGTTCTTGAATTAATTTTGCTGTAATTTCTGCCATTGTATTTTTCTCCCATAAGTTGTTTATCTTATTTTGTCTTGCAGTGATGTGCCACAGCGACATTAAACGCACGTCTAATTGCTGTGTAACGATCATTACAAATTGGTCCATAAACGCTGGAACGTTTATATTTTACGCAAAAACCAACCGATTGCTGGGTTTCAATATCGATACAGCGATACATATGTACTCTGTCCCGCGTTATCCCCGCACCTATCAAACGATATATACGTCCATTTGGTCTTTTAATTTGCATACAATTCCCCGTTTATGAACCAGATTTATTATTTGTCTGCTTTTTCAGCTAACTTACCACGACGTTCTGCGCGTGCTTCTGATGTTTTGGATTTGATTTTAGCTTCTTTTTCTTTGATTTCATCTTCCAATTCATCTGCTGCATCTGCCTTGATATCAGATTCTGCTTTTTTACCAGCAGCGCCACCCAAACGTTTTTCAATACCAGACAAAATTGCATCTACGAACAAATCACAGTACAACTGTGTTGCGCGTGCCGCGTCATCATTACCTGGGACTGGGTAATCAACCATTTCTGGATTTGCATTTGTATCACAAATTGCGATTGTTGGGATATCCAAATTTTTCGCTTCACGAACAGCATTCATTTCACGTGGAACGTCAATAACAACCATCGCCTGTGGTGTGCCATGCATATCCAAGATACCGCCGAAAATGCTACGCAGTTTTTCAACTTCTTTGGTCATAACACCAACTTCTTTCTTGGTCAGACCCAATTTTTCTGCATTTGCGATGTCATTTTCCATCTTTTTCAAACGACGAATAGACTGTGAAACTGTTGTCCAGTTAGTCAACATACCACCCAACCAGCGGTTATTAACATAAAACTGACCACAACGTTCTGCTGCGTCTTTAACAATATCTTTTGCCTGATGCTTGGTTGCAACAAACAAAACCTTGCCACCTGCGGCTGCGATTGCTTCCAATGCGACCAAAGAACGATGCAACAAAGGTGCAGTTTTATTCAAATTGATGATATGAATTTTATCTTTTACGCCATAAACATATGGTGTCATTAATGGATTCCAGCGACGTGTATGATGCCCAAAATGAACACCTGCTTCCATCAACTGTTTCATTGTAAATGTTGGCAATGCCATGATTTTAGTCCTTTTTTTCTGTTATTATCCTCGTCGTGTGCGGCAACCCAGTTTTTATCTGGACAGAAATTTTGCACAACGACTGTGTTATTCGCACCAAAGTACGTGCGCCAATCATAGCGAAAGAATATAAAAAAATCAAGTAAAATTATGAAAAAAGTTAATAAAAAATATTCCTGTCTGAACACAATTCTTGTATTGACAAACCAAACCTTTGTACTATATTTATAGTAGTGGCGGTATTTAACCGCACGGGGAAAGCGTATGGCAATGATAAGATGTGTATCTTCAATATTTTTATTAAGCGCATTTTTATGCGCATCTGCCGACGCATCAGATTGCAGCAGTGAAATATACCGCAGATATAATCCAGATAAATGTTCCGTACAGAATTCAGAAAACAAATTTTCGTTTGCCACCACTGCCACAATCACGGGTGGCACAATCGCTGCAATTGGTGGTGCAATTGCATTATTTGGCACATCCGGCAATGGTGGTGGCGACAATTCCAACAATACGGCACACCCCACCCTGCCCACATACAATATGGTTGGCGGGGACGTAGATTTCGCAAAATTATCCGCGGCAACAAGTACCAAAACATACACACAAAACCAACAACAATACGACGAAATCAGGGTTGCATATTCTTTGGCACGTGGATACACCGGCGCAAATTCTAAAATTGCGGTTTTTGATTCTTCTGCCACCACCTGGCACGGACGAAATGTTGCATATTTGGCATCAGGCGAAATTGCACCCAACGCAACGGTACAAACATATACCATCGCAGATAAAAACGGTACTTTCGTCCCATTCAAAGAAATTGGCGAAATAATATCAACCGCATCAGACGCACACATTTACAATTTCAGTTGGTCTGCAAATAACGCATATGCGACACAAATAAATTCACGTCATCAATTGGAACAAATAACAGATAAAAACTTTATCGACGCCCTATCCAACGCCGCCAATAATAACGATGCAATTTTCGTCTGGGCGGCCGGCAATGATTATAATACACAATCAAGCGCCCTGTCTGCAATCCCATTACACGTCCCAGAAACCAACGGCCATTTTGTAAATGTGGTTGCCTGGGATACCAGCACCAATCAGCTTGCTGATTTCAGCAACGCATGCGGAATTACAAAAGATTACTGCATAACCGCCCCTGGCACTGATATAAAAAACGAAACCGGTTCCAGTCATCTAAACGGAACCAGTTTTGCAGCCCCAATTGTGTCTGCCGCCATCGCTGTTATTCGTGAAGCATTCCCATATATGAAAGCCGGCGAAATCACAAACCTATTGTTCACAACGGCACGCGACATTGGCGATGTTGGAATTGACGCAATTTATGGACACGGTATGCTGGACCTGGAACGCGCCACCCGTCCTGTTGGCGCACAATTGGTACCACTGTCCGAAACCACATCTGTCCCATTAAACACCGCCCGCGTCAGCGGCGCAATTGCACACAATATAAAATCCCAAAACATTAAATTTGCATTTATTGACGATTTTGGACGCGCCTTTGATACATCTTTGAACGAAAATATATCAATTAAAAACCGCAGTATTGGTTTTGAACGCCTGCGTGAAAATTCGGAACGCCAAATGCAAGTTGGTAAAATCAGCCTGGGATTCAAATCAACTGAATTACTGCAAAGCGACGGCATATTACAAACAGACAGCCAAAACTTAATAAGCTTTATCGGCATAAACGAAACAAAATCTATTGGTAAAATAAACTTAACTGCAAAGGCAACATTTGGAACAATGAACCCAATCCCATCTGCCCAATCAATGATAAGCAGTTTTTCAAATATATACACCGCATCCGTATCGTTTGCGGCAAAATATAACAAATTCGGAATATTTATTGGCACGCCTGACACAATTATACGCGGCAATATGCACCTGAATACGCCAACTGGACGTATGAATAATGGTGATTACATATTCAACAAACACAAAATCGCATTAAATTCACGCCCATCAATAGAATACGGATTTTCATACAAGTTTATGACTGCGGCATTTGTCGATAACCCATACGGCAAAGACGAATTTTATATCCTTGCCAAGACAAAAATATCATTTTAAAAATATCTTGCATTTTTCAGCCATAATTGCTCAAATACAAACATAGGAAAATAAAAACTAAAAGGAAGTGAATTATGGCAGGCAGCATAAATAAAGTAATACTTGTTGGAAACATCGGTCAGGAACCTCAGGTTCACACAATGGGCAGCGGCCAAAAAGTGGTCAGTTTTTCATTGGCAACATCTGATCGTTGGCGCGATCGTGCAACTGGCGAACAAAAGGAACAAACCGAATGGCACCGTGTTGTTATCTTTAACCCTAATTTAGTAGAAGTTGCAGAACGTATGTTGCAAAAGGGAACGAAATTATATTTAGAAGGGTCATTGCGCACACGCAAATGGCAAAATCAATCTGGCGCAGACGTATTCACAACAGAAGTTGTCTTGAATCAGTTTGCCGGTCAAATGGTTATTCTAAGTGGCGCAAAAACAATGGATGCAACGTCTGGTGATTATGGCGCACCATCCACACCGGCCGCCCCACGCGAAGAAATATCTGTATCTGATATTGGTGATGACATTCCATTTTAAAGACTATAAAAAATCCCCAAATTGGGGATTTTTTTATTTATTTTAATTTTTGAATTTTTTGATAAACGCTATTTATTCTATTCATAACATCTTTTTCATTAACTGTATCGGGTGATATTTTCAAAACCCTATCCACAAATTGTCTTGATTTTTCAGACATATTATATTTAACACGCAAAACAGTCTGATAATCATTCTTAGATTTTATTTTCCTGTACTTTGACGATGGAACACCATTTATTGCGAATAAATTTTGTGCCACATCCGTATATTTGGGTAAATCAATAAAATAGTACAAATAGTGATTTCCACCCTTTTGAACATACGCACTTTGTCGTGATGTCAAAAACGCCAAAACATCCGCATCAATATTATCCGGCGCAATATCAACCAAACAAGAATTACCAAACAAGGTATTTTTCAAATTATAAGCTATGTTCTTTATATTTATCTTCATATTAATCCCTAAACTTAGATTTAGATATTAATACAAAAATTTTTTTTTGCAAATTAAAAGGGCAACTGAACGTTGCCCTAAAATTATATTCCCAACCGATGGGTCATTTTCAGCATAAATATCGACTCGTTCCCAAAATCATCTGTATGATTTGGATTTACGCGATAAATAAATCCGAATGCCCCATCTGTAAATTCACCAAATTTATGACGATACGTACCTGAAAAACGCATTTCACGTTTATCTGGACGCAAAGACAAATCGGCAACATGAGTATCAACAACATTTAATTCGTATTTATTGCCCGCCCCTTCGACAACATCATAATCAGCATACGCATACCTCATCGCCCCATCAGTTATCGCCAATGGAACCGCCCCTGCAAATTCAAAATTTCCAACATTTGCCGCAACCGCAAAAGAATTAGAATACACATCAGACATTCCCAACACAAAATCACCTGACGCATCCGCAATTGTTTTTGCAAATGTTGCACGCGCCATGAAATTTATATTATCCATGGGATTATACCTTGCCACAAAATCAAGATACGTTGTATCACCCGCACCCAAATCCAACAATCCATCTGTATATGCACCAAGCAACGTATCAGATTCATGTGCCATACCAACGGTCGCCCCAAATGCAATTTTATCATTTGACCACATAACATCAGATTGCGCCCCCTGCATCAAGCCCAACGTTGCAGGAATATATTCCGCGGTAATTGTCGGATCATTTTCAAGCAAGCCTTCATCTGTTATCGCCCCAGAAAACGCACGTGCCCCAAATGACCAATTCCCAGAATTATACTTAACATCTGAAACAACGGCATTTGACATCAACCCTAAAACAGGATTTGCCACACCATCAAACCGTGATTTTCCATCTGTTAAATAATGCTGATATGACGCACCAAAATTCCAATTACCAGACTTATACCCCAAATTTAAATAATCCAAACCATGGAAATTATCTACATACGCACGTTCCGACATTGCCATTGAAAAAGACATATTTCCAACATTCGTTGTCAAGGCATCCCCACGACGTGTTTTCAAATCACCCAAGACATCGCCCATATACAACCCGCGCCTGTCATCATTCCCCAGTGCAAATTCATTTTCCCAAACACGTGGCAAAGACATATTTCCATCAACACTTTGCAACACATCAAAGAACGGTGTACGTATCGATGCGCCACGTAAATTCAGCACAGAAGACGGCTTGAAACTGGTACTGGTTGCCGCACGCCAATAAGCATTCCCATTGGTTGAAACAATTTTATTTCCATCAAAGAAATAAAGCGATTTCCCAGGTGTCATTGCACGTTCAAGATTTATCAAACCATATCCATAAACATCGGCAAATTTTTTCAGATATTCTTCACTACTTAATGTATTTTCATAATATTCGTCTGGCAACGCATACATTTCTTGCAAATAAGACTTCAAATTATCTGCTGTAAAGGCGTTCCCTGCATTATCTGTCCCCAATAGATACCCATCTGCGGTCAATGCCATCAACATATAAATCTGTGGATTAGACATATAATCAAACGCCCCCTGCAAAGACGCAACCGCCCCCGCGGCACTGGCGGCCGCCATTTCTGCATTTGCCCCCGCGGCGGCGAAACACCACGGATCAATAGAACCAACCCCTGTCCCTGTTACGCCGCACTTACGCGACATATATGTAACATCATCTGTATCATCGTCGGCCGCGCCATAATCCACCCACGACGACAATCCTAACTTTCCAAAAGCATTACTGATACCATTACCATAATTTTCAATCGAAGTCGCCGCGGTTGTCCCCGTTGCGTGCTTTACGGCAACAACCGTCATAAACATATGATTCAAGTTATTTTCATACAATGCCGGCGCATAATTTTCAAACGTCGCATCCAAGACAGCCAACGATTTACCATCACCACGCCCATACGCAAATTCCCCCGCCGGCATAACGATAATCGGCGACCCCGTATTATAAGACCCAAACATTGTATTCGCATACATCCCTTGGGTTGTTGTTGCCGCCATTCCCCGATTATAAACATCTGTAATTAGTGCCGTATAAACTTCTGCGGGCGTAGAACTATATTTACTAAACAAAGACGGCAAGTCCCTAACATTTACAAAATTTGTTTCACGCGCCCCATCAATAACACTTGCATTTACGATAACATCTGTTGTTTTTCCACGGGCCTCGGACAAAGCCTGAAAATTTTTATATGCCACATCTTGCAATTCCTTGGCGGCATATAAATTCCCAGAATTCACCAGATAAACGGCATTAATAGAATTTCCACCCATTGAATTTACATAAAACAATCCGTCTGTTCCCTGATAAATTGCGATATCAGACACATCTGTACAGGCGCTTTCATCACCATCACATTTTGCAATTAACATATTTGAATTATCGGCCAATTTATATGTCGTACCATTTACCGTAATTGTCGGATTAGTAACAGTAGTATCTGTCAACGCGGCACCAATGACATAATTAACCCCATTAATTACGATTTTATCACCGATTTCGATGGCATCACTATCTTCACCAACCTTGTCAATAGTCCCGACAACGGCGCCTTCGGTTGGATTTTGAATATTCACCCATTCTTTGCCACCACCTGTAACAAAAACCCCTAATTGCCCATTTGGCACAAATCCCATCAAATCACCATAAGAACGACCGCCTGCTTCCCAACCATTAATAATTTTCCCCAGTGCACTATCATACGAACTGGCAAAAGGATTCATAGCGGTACCAACCCCTGACAAATCGAACCCCGACAATTCCAACCCCAATTGATTCTTAGAAGTTGGATTTGCATAATTTAAGTATTTATCGACCATTGACACGGGCGCATCTGCGGCGGCACTGGCGGTATATTCGATACCTTCGGCACGTGCGGCGGCCCCTGTTGGATTAATACCATTTGCAGACACCAATGCGACCCGCACAGGCGAACCACCACCTGCGTTATTAGAAACCGGCACAGGATTCTTGGACGCATCACGAAAGATAGCCTGTCCCATATATTCATTTGCAAACGCCGAATATCCATGCATCATCAACAGATAATTCTGCAAAGGCAAATCAATTCCATCCACCAAGAAATTATTTTCAACCTGTTCTTCTGGTCTGAAATAATTATAGTCCCACTTGCGAATACCATCATTTGACGGATTATAAGATTGTAAATTTGCCAAATAAGTCGCATTACTTGTATTAATCTTGCCATCTGTCCCCAGATACGCAGGACTATACGGCACGGTGAACGCCGCGGTTCCATCACCACCAGTTCCGCCATCACCGCCGCCACTTGGCCTATCCCCGCCAGACGTTGGCGAATCATTATCATTACCCGGATCGAACACATCCGTCAGCAGCAATAGCCCCCCTACAACAACGGCGGCCCCCGCCGCCGCTAAACTTAAGGTCTGGGCGGATGAAAGCCCACTAAACAATCCACCGCTACTTTTAGGCTTGGTCCTATTATTATATTGCTTAATCTGTCTATCGCACTTTGACGCATCTGCGCCATACATTTGCAAGATTTGTGCGGCCCGAACATCATTATTCATCAACGCGGTACAAACGATAGACAATCCCGTTGCATCAACAAAATTCACATTTGCCCCATTATTCACCAATGCCTGAACCTGTTGAATATCGGCATTTTTTGCCGCCGCCAAAAGTTGTGCCGCCATTGTAAATTCAGAAGTTGCCGCCCCTGCCCCGAACGGTGCCAAGAACAATGCAAAAATCAAAAGTCTGATAAATTTCATATTTAAATTCTCTCTTATAAAAAAAATCTTAGCACAAGATAGAATTATCTGTCCAGCCAAAAATAACATTATTTTTCCTTTGCGATATCTGCAAAATTTTGTTATAGTTAAATTTAATTATAGAGAGAACATGAAACCACACATTACATTTTTAGTACTAAGTTTGCTGCTATCTGGCACTGCCAATGCGGCATCCAAGTGTTCACATGCAAATCTGACACGTTGTTTGGATTCTGCGTGCGCGATAAACATTTCTGCGAATCCTGCGGCGCGGTGTCAGTATTGTGGCACGGCAAGTGCCGGCGCGCCCAAGGTTATCAAGGGAATGCGCGCTGTATCTGCGGGTGCATCTGCAAAATATAATATATCGGACAAAGATTTAAAGAAGGCCCCAACCGACCCTGGCGAACGTTACGCGTGGGCGACATCCCAATGCGTCAAGAAGGTTGCGGGTTGTACCGCCGATGACGTAACGGACGCGTATGACAAATTAATTGAACAATCGTGCAAGGCGGCGGGCGTAACCGCGAAACTTGAAAAAACATTAAAGGCCACATCCAAGAAGAAGACCAAGTCCGTATGTGTATCTGAAATCGAATCGTGTTTAATCACTGAACAGCATTGTATGTCTGACTATCGCAATTGCGAAGAAAATTCTGATTTTGACAAATTCTTTTCTGCGTGTGGCGTTGATGCGGCGGGTTGCGATGATTACATTGGTGAAATTCGCACGGAATTGATTGCCAACCGCGACAGTGCGATAAAGAATGCGGACAAAATATTGGCCCAAATAACGGAAAAATATTCATCTGCCCGCGACAAGAAATTATCCAGCATTCGTTCCGGCTGTGCGGATCACACAATCCGCGATCAGTGTGTTGAAACGGTATGTGCGACGAACATGACGAATCAATGTGGCATTGGCTTTGAATCTGAAAAATCGATGGCGATTCAGCTATGCAAGTTCTATGACATTGCGTGTGAAACGATTGACTAATGGGGAACGAAATATGAAGACGACACAATTGCATTTTTATAATCCGACGAACCTAGCATTAACTGCATTTGTGGCGGCATTATTTACGTTTACGGCGAACACGACACACGCGGACGAAATAATCGAAGATAAAACATCGCAATTTGATACTGTATTAGATGATATGATAACGACATCTGAAACATCATCGACATTGGCATCCCAGATTCGTGCACAGCGTGCGGCCCTGGATGCGGAATCGGCGAAATCTGCGGTGGCGGCATCTGCGAATATATCTGGTGCGAACGCCTGTGATTCCAAGATGCGCGCCTGTATGCAAGAAAAATGTGGCAAGGATTTTACGAAATGTTCTGGGGACACGGACACGATACTTGGGACCAAGTTGGATTCATGTCGTCGTGATTTACCGTGCACTGGCGAAGAATACCGTATTGTAACGACTGAAATCAAGGCGGACATAGAATTAAATGCCAAATTTGCGTTATACAATTCAATCATAGACTGTGGCAATAATTACAACGATTGTATAATTGCGGAATGCGGTCCAAAATTCACCCAATGCCTTGGGAAAAAGAAAGGCGACGCGGCGGTTCAAAAATGTTCCAAGATTGCCAACGAATGCCGTGAACAGGATAGTGGCCTACCCTCCCGCATGATGGAGGTATTTGGTTCCCTTCGTCTTGACGCCGAAGCGCAGGTATCCAAGGACGAAAAACGTTTATATGAATTACGTGATTTAATGCGTGAATCATGCGGTCGTCTGGGTGCATTATTTGACGAACGCACACTTGATTGCGTATATTCTGTTAATTTTTATGCGGGCCAAGAAAACACGCAATACGCATCCAAGAAGGCCTATGCCGGCACAACATTTGATTGCACCCCGAATTGGTTTGGGATTGACATAACGACCTTTATGGAAAATGCGCAACGTCTGACGCGTGCCCAAACATCTGCGACGAACGCATTGATGGGCTCTGGAATGGGTATAGCGGTTGGTGCGGTTACATCTGGTGCGATTGACCGTGCGGTCGATAGACACAAGGCGGACAAAGCCCTGAAAAAGGCCGAAAAAGAACACGACGAAGCCTTTGGCGACGGCGAAGATGACGATGACGATAAAAAATCATTCAAAGATCGTCGCGCAGAAAGAAAAGGAGCGCGTGAAGAAAAACGCAAAGAAAAAGGCAAAGACAACGATGATTCAAAATCATCAAACAGTGGCAAAGGAACTGAATCTACCTCAAGCAAGGCCTCTGATGGGGGGGGGGATAAATCCGATGCTAATTCTAACAAAACTAAAGATGAACAAAAAGAAATAAAAGCAGCTAGCGATAAAATTAAAAGCGGCACAGATGAAAAAGCTAAAAAAATTCAATCAAGCGTAACAAGTAGTATAAAAGAAACAGTAAAAACTAACGCTAATGCAGATATGGCAGATGCAAATGAAGCTCCATTTGCAGGAGATTAAAAAAACACTTCAAACTAACAACCATCCCGGGGGTGCCCCGGGATAAAGTAAAATAATAAACTATGTGGAAGATGACAAAAGTT
>JAZRSI010000042.1:0-2313 GCA_045651445.1 Candidatus Enterousia sp.
GGTACGGACATTTTCAATCGCCGCGGTCAGGTCGGTGTTTGCATGTGCAACCCCCACCATCAACGACAATAAAATCCCAAATGTTAATCGCATATTTGTATTCCCTTTGTTATAAAATAACCGTCACAAAGCGGACGGTTGGAGGTTAAGAACTATTATTTTCGGAAAATAGCGCGCTTATTCAATATATTCGCGACCCTCCAACCAAAATAAAGTTGGAGGTATTTATTGTCCCCACGGACACCGAAAATAGCGAGGTTCTTACGCCCCAACACAGTCGCCTGTGTCGTGATGTATTATATCATATTATTGGGCTAAAAACAAATAATATGTGAATAAAAGCCGTGGTTTTATTGGGAAAAATACTATGTTGATTTTTTTATGATTTTGTGATATAATGCTTGCCATCAAGCGGACGGTTTTAAGCCGTCTTTTTTTTGCCCTGACTTTGGTCGGGGCTTTTTTGTTGTAGGAGATTTTATGGCAAATAATTATAGGAAATTGTTGCGTGCTAAACTGGCCAAGAATGACGAATTTTATACACGATATGAAGATGTTAAATCAGAATGCGACCATTATTGGCCGCATTTTTTTAATAAGCGAATTTATTGCAATTGTGATACGGCGGATAGTGCATTTGTAAAATATTTTACTGAATTAAAAATACAGGGTGTTATTCGTGATGTTTGGTTTAGTGGTGGATTGGGTGGGGCGGACTTTCGCAGTTCGCAATCTGTCGAATTGTTAAAACAGGCGGATTTGATTATAACCAATCCGCCGTTTTCTTTGTTTCGGGATTTTATGGATGTGCTGATACAACATAAAAAGCAGTTTCTGGTTATAGGAAATAAAAATGCGATTGCCCAGCGCAAACTGTTTGATTTGATAAAAACAGATCAGGTGTGGCCAGGGGTACGCAAGTGGGCTGGGGGTATGCATTTTTATGTTCCAAACAGCACGAATACAAAAGATGTTCCTGCTATATGGCTGACAAACCTGTCGCATGAACATAGGGCGCGGCCACTTGTGCTATCTGCAAAATATAACCCGACCTGTTATCAAAAGTTTGATAATGCGGATGCAATAAATGTGAATAGAACAGCAGATATTCCATCAGACTATGATGGGGTTATGGGTGTGCCAATAAGTTTTATTGAAAAATATAACCCAGCGCAATTTGAAATACTGGGGTTGGATAAAGATTTTACAGATGATTGTTCATCGTGTTCAATAGCCGGAAAAAATGTTTATACAAGGGTGTTTATTAGGAAAAGACTTGCCCAAGTTTATAATAATGTTTAATACTGTAAATATGCTAAAATGCGTTAAGAGTTTTGTATTATCGGTTGTCGCAGTTTTCTGCCTGTCGTTTTCTTGTTATGCGTTTGAGATTGCAGATTTATCCAATTATAATGCCATTGCCGTCAAGACAATGAAAAAGACCGACACTATTCGGCCAGATGTAAAACATACATTGGAAATTACCGGCACCAAGGGATTGGAATCTGTTTTGGGAAAAGAGAAGAAAGAATTTGAAACTTTGTATGTGTATATCGGCAAAAAAACTATTGAAGAGTATAGCACCGCAAAATGGTATTACTATTATCAGAAATCTTGGAATGGTCGGGGTCGCGGCAAATTGCACTACAAGCGAAATGATATTATGAAATCCGCGGCGGTTGGGGATTTGTTGGTTGTTGCACGCAAACCAAATAATGAATTGTTAATGTTGGTTATAAAAGATGGAAACAGTGCCAAAGATGATGTTCTGGCGCATATAGGAATGCAAGAAACAGAACGCAAAGATGAACCGGCAGACAAGTCGTCTTTTTGGTCTAAATTGTGGGGGACTTCACAGGAAACAAAAACCGAAGAATATGATATTGAACCGGCGGCATTGCCAATACCACCAGTTTCTGAAAAGTCGTGGATACGCATATATTTTACCCCAGGCACAGATTGTGAGGACAATATCGTGGCTGAGATAGAAAAAGCCGATAAAATAGATATAGCAGTTTATTCTATTACAAATCGTAAGATTGTTGATGCGCTATTGGTTGCGAAAAAGCGAGGTGCAAAAATACGCGTTATTACAGACAGGGCAATGGCAGGAAACCAATATTCTTTGGAAGAAGAAATGGCCGCCGCCGGCATACCTGTACTTATCCATAAAAAACACAAAATTATGCATAATAAGTATGCAATCTTTGATGGCAAAATGGTTGTAAGCGGTTCGTATAATTGGACTAAAAACGCAACGACATCGAATAGTGAAAACTGCTTGTTCTTTCAACAGCCGAACAAGGAATACAG
>JAZRSI010000043.1:0-2597 GCA_045651445.1 Candidatus Enterousia sp.
ACATTTTTTCTCATAACTATTGACAAATCATAATTCTGTGCTATATCTATAAGGGTAAGACGGGGGTACGTATGTTTCGGTTCCCTGTGGACAGATTCAGAAAAAACGGAGCAAAACAATGAAACCAGAAATAGTAGAAAACTATAATAGTACTGCCGCAATGTTGGATTTTTTACAACATATTGCACAGTCGTATGTTTCACCTGCTGAAACAATGTTAAAAGGCCTTAAATACTGCTCAGAATTACATTTAACGCTGGGCTCTTATACATATAAAATAAACCAATTTGATTTCTTGAAAGAAAGTGATGAGGCACAAATTCGCGAAATCGTAGCAAACAACTGGCCATCAAAAGACAATAAAGCCGCAAACGACTTTTTCTTGAATGTTGTGTGCAAGGAACAGTTAAGTAAAAATAAAATGTTGAAAGCAATTAAGTTATGTACAGAAGCACGCTTGATTATAAACGGTTGTACAATTACAATCAAAAATGATAGCCATGTTGCAGAAAGAGAATCCTTAATCCGCAATATAAAAGACAAAACCTATGATGTTAGGGTTCAAAAACATCCCGCGCCAGCAACTAATATCGGTTGGTTGCGGCTATATCAAGACGGCGAGTTATTTGATACCGCCACATCTCGTACAAAACTGCACTTTAACGCAGAAGATATGTCAAAAATCAATGCGGCTATCGATGAAAGAATTGCGCATGATAATGGGCAAATGTACATTCCAAACCGCGCAAACGAAACCAAGTCGCACATAGTTGCACAACCAGAAAAACAACCTATTGTTACCCCAATGGCGGACACCCAAGTACGGAATGATATTGAAAAATTAAAGAAAACAGAAACAATCGTTATTGAGCTGTTTCGCAATTATGTAGCACTGGAATATGGCGCAAGCAAAAAAAAATTACAACAGATAAATGCTAATACAGAATTACCATACGAGCCAGGTGCACCGACTTTATACGAATGGGAAATTGTGGATTTCTGTGCCCAGGTTATATATTCAAAATTAGGCATTGAAATTCCAGACGATTTAACAATCAAGACACTGAACGATATCATCGTTTATGTTGATAAACACCTGTCGGCGGAACATCCAGCATACAAGGTTCAAGAAGTCCCAAAAACCGTTCAACAGACATCTAAAAAAACAGCACCTCAGGCGCAATCTGCACAAACGGCGACCGCGCCAATGACAATATTCCAAAAGGCACAAAATTGGCTGACCGGACTAAAACAACAGTTCAGAACAAAATAAAAACTCCAAAATTCAGAAAAGACGGAGCAAAACAGTAAAACCGACGCATTTAATGCGACCCAAATGCCAGAAGCGGTAATACAATGTATGTAAATATTAAATAAACGTTCTAAAAATACAGAATAAAAACCGGTTCTGATGTTTGGGGGAAGTTTTATTTGTCTTTGTAAATTGACTTATGGGTTTTTGGGCGGTATGATTATATTTATGAAGATATTTTTTGCTTTTTTATTTCTAATTATGCCAGGCGTCGTAAATGCTTATGTCGAACGTAACGTTGCCGTATTGCGCGTTATGAACAAGGACGCTGGTAAAGTACAACAAATTAATATCCCTGTCGGACAGGAAGTGCAATTCGAAAAAATATTTATAAATGTCAGAAATTGCAAGCAGTCTGACCCATTCCAGGCAGAAGATTTCTTCGCGTTTCTTGAAATATCAGAACAAGACAAGGGCAAAATTTTCAGCAACTGGATGAGTCGGAATGAACCTGGACAAAATCCGTTGCAACATCCAGATTATGATGTTTGGTTGGTAAAATGCGAATAAAAAAGGAATATGTTATGCATTTTAAAAATTTAACTGCGTACATGTTGGGAAATAAAAATCACGAATATAGTCGTGGGGAACAATGGTGGCCGTTTGATGAACAAGTTTGGATGTGCCCTAATATGACAATCGCAGAAAAAATGCTAAAAAAATCACAAGGACAAAGCGTTGGCGCAGTTTGGACCGACATTTACCGCATAAGCGCAAAAGATATTTATTGCGAACAGTCTAATCGTGGGTTGTATTATACAGACACGCCAACCAAAATTTTTGTAGAGGCAAAAGTTTTTTCAAAACCTGATAGTGTCAACGAGGATGGACTTCTTGAAAATGCCAATAATTTAAAACCTGAGTTTTTCGAAATCTTGAACAACTGGAAAAAACGGAGAAAAGTAAAATGAATTTTATCAAAAAATATTTTAAATTATTCGTTGGTATCGCTGTTTTGATTTTGGCGTTGGTTGTGTTTTTCTTTGCACAACGCAGTAATACACTTGAAACCGGTTTGTTAAAAGATTGGCGCGCGGCGTCCCTGGATAGACGAATTGCAGCCGCACAGATTATGATGGGCGCAGACAAGGATGTTACACTATTGGTGGCATGTGTCGATAAAATGGCGGCATTGCCCGAATCCGGCGAAATGGCCGTACGTGATGCGGCGTCGTTGTGTCATACGGGTATAAAATTAAAAGAAAATATCTAAATAAAATGTCTGACGATAAAATTTTACATATTGATATGGGTGCAATGGACAGTAATGTTCATAGTGGGCGCC